>JAUWVK010000058.1 GCA_030617485.1 Gammaproteobacteria bacterium | reverse complement strand
CCCCGGTGACGATCCGCAATAAAACGAATCTGATCCGGGGTAAGATCCACAGTCTGGCCAATGGCATCAATCACCACAAAATCGTTGCCCAGACCATGCATTTTGGTAAAAGATAAACTCATACGCGGATGGTTACAGACTGTTGCGCTGGATTCAACACATCATTCTCATGTAAACAAGATAGGCAATCATGGCAAATCCATATTTCACAACTGCGACACTGAAATTCCTGAATGATCTCGAAAGTAACAACAAACGAGAGTGGTTCAAGGAAAACAAACAGGTCTATGAAGATGTCGTCCGCGGCCCATCACTCGCCTTTATTGAAGACATCGCCCCCAGGCTCCAGTTGATCTCGCCGCGTTTTTTGGCCATCCCTAAGAAAATGGGCGGCTCATTAAAGCGTATTCGCCGTGACGTCCGTTTCAGCAAAGACAAAACCCCCTACAAAATCAATATTGGTATTCAGTTCCTCCATGAAGCAGGCAAAGACGCCCACTCACCGTGTTACTACATTCACATTCAAAATGGTCATTTTTTTCTGGGGGCGGGCATCTGGCGGCCCGATTCAACCGCACTGGGGAAAATTCGCGACGCAATTGTTGAGAAAGGTGAAAAGTGGATTGCCGCTCGAGATGACAAACATTTTAAAAACGGTTTCATGTTGGGAGGTGAATCACTAAAAAATGGCCCGCGGGGTTATTCCAAAGATCATCCGTTACTGGAAGATTTAAAGCGAAAGGACTTTATAGCCATTAACGAAATAACCAGAAAAGACATGTTGTCTTCCAGCTTTATGGATGATGCGCTCACACAGTTTCAAAACGCCGAGGAATACATGCGTTTTTTATGCGCCTCATTAGGGATACGATTCGATTAAATTACTCTTTACGCGCTTCTCGACTCCAGGAACCTGACTTACCACCGCTTTTTTCCAGCAAACCCACATCAGTAATAGTCATACCGCGATCTACCGCCTTACACATGTCATACACGGTGAGTAATGCAATTTGCACCGCAGTTAACGCTTCCATCTCTACGCCCGTCTGACCGCTGGTGTGTACTGTGACACGACAAACAACGGCGTTATGTTCATCTTGTATTTCAAAATCTACAGCAACTTTGCTAATTGCCAACGGGTGGCATAACGGTATCAGATCAGAGGTTTTTTTAGCTGCCATAATGCTCGCCACTCGTGCGATGCCCAACACATCACCCTTGCCAAAAGAACCATCCACAATAAGCTTCAGCGTCTCTGCCTGCATGCGAATACAACCCTCTGCCACCGCAACGCGCTGCGTGACGGCTTTATCGCCCACATCCACCATGTGCGCTTCTCCGGCCTTATTAAAATGGGTTAATTCACTCATATCGAAATCCTGTCGTTATATTGTGGCTAATCGTTTCTGATGACGAAGTGCTATGACGCTATACTGAGTATACTTGGAGAAACCATGACCATCACCGTAAAATTTTTCGCCAGCCTGCGCGAAACCCTGAACAAAGACACCGTAACAATAGACTACACGGATGCAGCCACTGCAGCCGATGTCTGGAATATAGCCACTAATGGCCAGGAATTCCCTGTCAATATCCTTACTGCCATCAATATGGAATATGCCAAGGTCGGTCAACCGATATCCGATGGTGACGAAGTCGCCTTTTTCCCACCCGTGACAGGTGGCTAACATGCTAGTTGAATTACGCGAAAAAGAATTCGACCCTTGGCAGGAAATTCAGAAATTTCAGGATTCTCACCCAGAACTTGCCGGTAAATTTGGTGCAACATCCGTCTTTGTTGGCACGATGCGTGATTTCAATGAAGGCAATGAAGTCAGCGCCATGACTCTCGAACACTACCCGGAGATGACTCAGAAACACCTACAGGATATTTCGAAAGAAGCAATAGAACGTTGGGAACTTCTCGACACGCTGATTATCCATCGTTACGGTGAGATTAAGCCTGACGATGCTATCGTATTTCTGGCGGTGTGGTCGGCACACCGCGGCGAATCATTTTCAGCCTGTCGTTATTTGATTGAAGAATTAAAAACGAGAGCTCCGTTTTGGAAGAAGGAATCTGTAAACGAAAAAACTCGCTGGGTACAAAAAAGTACACCGGCAAAATAGGTTAACGAACTACGAATCAAGTATGCGCTGTCACATGCGGCATGTTGTACGCCAGGCTGGCATCAACAGGCACCGATATAATTTCAAAACTCATATCAACAAGATTTCCCATCACGTAAGTCGGCGAGGCGCCTACACCTGCAACGGTACCAGGATTAATAAAAACCGATCCAGTTTTTTTAATGGTTTCAATACGATCAATCTCGGCACTATGATCATGACCGCAGCACACCATATCCCAGTCACCCGTTACACCCATGGCACGCGCATAGTGTGGATAATGCACAATAAAAATTTTCTTTCCTGCTAATTCAATACCAGCATCCATTCCATAATAATTAACGACACTTTCCGGGTCATGAGACAGTTGTGCTGTCGCCATAGGATCACCGATGTTATTGCCGTGCACCACATGCACCGGCAGTCCGTATTTTTGAAGCACTTTAAGTGTTGTAGGAGCAACCACATCACCACAGTGTATTATGGCTTCTGCGCCACGTTGCTTGGCATCCTTAACGGCAATGTCCAGCAAACGTCGATTATCGTGGCTATCTGAAACGATACAAATTTTCATTCAATTTCTCTTTTCACAAAGTCGTTTGCACTAATTAAAGTTGCTTGCGCTAATTAATGTGTACTCAAAATTCAGCCTGTAATTAAAACGCGGGTTTTTCTGGCGCATCGTTGTAACGCTTGATGGATTCCATAATTTCTTCTTTGGCTTCATCAATGTCTACCCAACCGTCGATTTTAACCCATTTGTTATTTTCGAGATCTTTATAATGCTCAAAGAAATGGGCGATTTGTTCCAGCAACAAAGGAGCCATATCGGCTAGTTTTTTCACATCACGGTACTGCACAGCCAGTTTATCGACAGGCACGGCCAATATTTTGGCATCAACTCCGGACTCATCCGTCATTTGCAACATACCCACGGGGCGACAACGAATCACCGAACCACTGATCAATGGTGTAGGCGTTACCACCAGTACGTCGGCTGCATCCCCATCATCGGACAGCGTATGGGGGATGTACCCATAGTTGCAGGGGTAAAACATCGCCGTATTCATGAAGCGATCCACAACCATGGCGCCTGTTTCTTTATCTACCTCGTATTTTACCGGGTCGCTGTGCGAGGGGATTTCAATGATGACATTGATGTCATTGGGGACATCGGTTCCAGGACTGACTCGATCCAAGATCATTTTAATTCTCCATAATATTCAATAAAACCATGCGGTTATG
This sequence comes from Gammaproteobacteria bacterium, assembly GCA_030617485.1. The sequence goes on along the minus strand of JAUWVK010000058.1, from coordinate 5,404 downwards.
GCAAAAAATACCGCAAAAAACACAGGGGCCGACATGTCGGCCCCCACTCAAATATCGTTAAATCAATGGCTGATTTCGTTCTCTACCTATCTATAGGTAAATTTCACTATGCAATCTATGGGGCAAATTGTACCGCAGAATATGATCAGCAAGAAATATAGCGCCAATCCCGCCTAACCGTAAATTTATATGGGCATAAAAATCAGTATCGATATATAGTAACAGGCACTAACAAGGGGGCATGGCGCACGGACTCTCAGCTAATCGCTCGCCAGACCAATAATAACAAGCCACTAATAACAACAAATCGAGGGATGTTATGGACATGAATATTACCTATATACCACCGGTATTAGGCGTCGCGGGATTGATTATCGCTTTCATTCTATACGGCATGGTAAAAAAATGGCCTGCCGGAGAGGGAAAAGTAGCCGAGATTGGCGAAGAAATTCATCTTGGGGCCATGGTGTTTATTCGTAAAGAATACAGCATGTTAGCCATTTTTTCGGCGGTCATTCTGGTTCTACTGTATTTTTCCCTAGGGGCTGGTACCGCCATTGCCTTTGTGGTGGGAGCAGTATGCTCAGCCAGCGCAGGCTGGATCGGTATGTATACCGCCACTCAGGCCAATACCCGCACCACCACAGCAGCCCACACAGACGGTGCCGCCAGCGCATTAACGGTCGCCTTTTTTGGTGGATCCATTATGGGCATGACGGTGGCCTCGGTAGGTTTACTGGGGCTAGGCACGCTTTATCTCTTTTTTGGTGGTGATCCCGAAACTGCACACGTGATTCATGGTTTTGGTATGGGCGCCTCCACCGTGGCACTTTTTTCCCGTGTCGGCGGTGGCATCTTCACCAAAAGTGCCGATGTAGGCGCTGATCTGGTGGGCAAGCTGGAAGCCGGTATTCCGGAAGATGATCCCCGTAATCCTGGTGTTATCGCCGATAACGTTGGTGATAACGTCGGTGACGTTGCCGGCATGGGTTCGGATATTTTTGAATCCTATTGCGGGGCGATTATTGCCACTATCGCCATGGCATCCACCATGGCTGTAGATATTATGGATCCATTGGGCGATCGGCAGGCGCTAATGTTTTTGCCGCTGGTATTGGCCTCGGCAGGTTTAGTCTGCTCAATTATCGGCATCATGCTGGTGAAAACTTTTTCTGAAAAATCACCTGAAGTCGCATTACGTATCGGCACCATGGGTGCGGCAGTGTTATTTATTGGCGTGGCCTATTTTGTCATCCAGGCAGTTGGTGTAAGCGCCAACGTCTGGGGCGCTGTATTGGTTGGCGCACTGGGTGGAATTATTATTGGCCTGGTGACTGAGCATTACACCGCAGGAGCACCGGTAAAACATATTGCGAAGTCAGGTGAAACTGGCCCGGCTACCGTTATGATTACCGGTCTTTCTGTGGGCATGCAGTCGGTTACTGTGCCGCTATTAACAATTGCCGCCATAATCCTGATTTCCACTGACCTTGTTGGTTTATACGGTGTCGGTATTGCTGCGGTGGGTATGTTGGCCACGGTTGGCATCACGATGGCCATCGATGCTTACGGTCCGGTTGCCGATAATGCAGGCGGCATTGCTGAAATGGCAGGTCTCGGTGAAGAGACCCGCAAAATAACTGACTCACTGGATGAATTAGGCAACACCACCGCAGCCATCGGCAAAGGTTTTGCCATCGGTGCTGCAGCGCTTGCCGCATTAGCGATAATTGCCGCGTACGTTGAAGTGGTGTCTGCCAACAGTGATGATTTTAATCTACAGCTCACCAATCCAACGGTGCTTGCCGGTATGTTCATTGGTGGTATTTTTCCATTCCTCGTAAGCTCACTCACCATGACGGCTGTAGGTGATGCCGCCTTTGATATGATCAAGGAGATTCGTCGTCAATTTAAAGAAATCCCCGGGCTTATGGAAGGAACGGCCAAACCGGACAATGCACGCTGTATCGAAATAGCAACGACTGCAGCACTGAAAAAAATGATACTACCGGGTGTGTTGGCAGTATCTGCTCCACCAGTGGTTGGCTTTAGCTTAGGTGCAGAAGCTTTGGGCGGCATGTTGGCTGGCGCATTGTTAGCCGGTGTACTCATGGCTTTGATGATGGCCAATGCCGGCGGCGCATGGGATAACGCAAAAAAATACGTTGAGAAAGGTAACCTGGGCGGCAAAGGCTCAGATGTTCACACGGCATGTGTTGTAGGTGACACAGTGGGTGACCCGTTCAAGGATACTTCCGGACCTTCCATGAACATTCTCATTAACGTGTTGGCAATTGTTTCTCTTGTGATTGCACCACTGTTGTAACGTACGGCTATAACAAAAGTAGTAACCAGCAAAAAAGCGGTGCAGGTTTCCCCTGCACCGCTTTTTTTATTAATTAATAGTTATCAGCTAAAGGTTATCAGCCGAAGACTTTAACTATTTCACTTTATTTTAAACGCCTTATCCAATTTCTTCTTCACTGCAACCTTCTTCAATGTCACATATTTGGGCAACCCATCCTTACCGTAAGGAGGATAATCTTCACCCTGCATCAGCGGGCCAAGATACTCACGGCACTTTTTAGTGATACCAAACCCGTCTTTGGTAATGAAGCTCTTGGGCATCATCTTCTCAACATTGGCAACACGTGAAAGCTTAGCCTTACCGATCGTCCACTTGTAAGGTCTGCTGGATTTGCGAACAATCGTCGGCATTACCGAATTCTCACCTTTCAGCGCCAGTTCAACCGCTGCCTTACCCAGAGCATAGGCCTGATCGACATCTGACCTGGAAGCAATGTGACGTGCTGCACGTTGCAGGTAATCAGCAACAGCCCAGTGGTATTTGTAACCAAGACTGTCACGAATCATGTTGGCAATAACGGGAGCAACACCACCCAGTTGGGCATGACCGAATGCATCTTTCAGACCCTGATCGGCAAGGAAGTTGCCTGAACGGTCATGTACACCTTCAGAAACCACAACAGAGCAATAACCAAATTTTTTCACTTTTTCCTTAACTGCTTTCAGGAACTTGGCTTTGCTGAAGTTAACTTCAGGAAACAGAATAATCACTGGGATCTCGCAGTCTTCTGTTGAAGCCATACCACCAGCAGCAGCAATCCAGCCTGCATGACGTCCCATGACTTCCAGAACAAAGACCTTAGTCGATGTTTTACACATCGATGCCACATCAAAACTGGCTTCACGGGTCGAAATAGCAATGTATTTGGCTACAGAACCGAAACCCGGGCAGTTGTCGGTAATAGGTAAATCGTTATCAACCGTTTTAGGCACATGGATAGCCTGCATGGGATAACCCAAAGTTTTAGACAGTTGAGACACCTTCAAACAGGTATCCGCTGAATCACCACCGCCGTTATAGAAAAAATAACCAATATTGTGAGCTTTAAAGACCTCAATCAGGCGCTCATATTCAGCACGATTGTCTTCCAGGCCTTTAAGTTTGTATCGACAGGAACCAAAAGCACCGGATGGTGTGTGTTTGAGCGCTGCAATGTCACGCGCAGACTCTTTGCTGGTATCAATAAGGTCTTCTGTTAATGCACCAATTATGCCGTTACGCCCGGCATAAACCTTACCGATCTTGTCTTTATGTTTGCGTGCAGTTTCAATCAAACCGCATGCACTTGCGTTAATAACTGCTGTTACGCCACCTGACTGCGCATAAAAAGCATTTTTCTTAGCCATTTTCATTCTCCCTCAACTTTTCAAAAAAATGTTCGGTAACTTCTGTAGATAAACCAACCATGCAGATACATAGAACCATTATACAAGCCAACGCGTTTTTGCACCGTAATTATTAGTAAAAAACTCGCAATAAACTGCCCGTAGAGTTCAATTAATTGTTCCAACAACGAATGATGCGGAAACTTTGACTAACTTACACATAAAATTCTTTTGTGCAAAAGGTTGACTTCCTTATAGGGTTAAGAGTACGTTAACCGCCAATAAATGTAGATGTACTATACTGACTGCGTTACGAAGAAAAATCATCTACATTTTATTTGCTTTTACCTTTATTGCTTTAACGTTGCATGCATTAAAAAAGGGAGATAGCCGACTTGCGGATTGTTTTAATCGGCGCACCTGGGTCTGGTAAAGGGACTCAAGCAAAAAAATTAGTAACCAAATTCAAGGTCCCGCAAATTTCAACGGGCGACCTGTTAAGAACCGCTGTCGCTGCTCAAACCCCATTAGGTGTACAGGCTAAAGCTGCAATGGATGCAGGCCGACTGGTATCAGACCAGATTGTTCTCGACATGGTTGAAGAGCGGCTCTCCCAGCCAGACACACTTTCCGGCTTCATTCTCGATGGTTTTCCTCGCAATATTCCTCAGGCTAATGCGCTAGATGAAATATTACTCAACCTGGGCAAACCATTACAGGCTGTCATTCTCGTTGATGTCGAGTTTGATCTGCTCATCCAGCGCATTGCAGGACGTCGCGTCTGCAGATCGTGCGGACAGATGTACAACATTTACAGCTCACCCCCACGATTTGATGCTCACTGTGATGTATGCGGTGGCAAGTTACACCATCGCGCAGATGATAACGAAGAAACAATCGGCAACCGCTTGCGAGTATATGAAACGCAAACTGCTCCGTTAATCTCGTATTACTCACAACAAAACAAACTAAAAGCGATTGATGGTGTTGGTGATATCGACGGAATATTTAATCGTTTGTCCCATGTCATTGAAGAAGTACAAAATGAAATAAGCAAAATTGAAATACCTATTCTTAATAAAATAGTGGAAGTTTCTTCAAGAAAAGTGGAAACTTCTGAAAAAACAACTAAATTGAAAGATAAGTTAGAGAAAAAAGTTAAAGATGTTACGCAAGTAACCGAAACAGAGACTGAAGTTTCCCCAATTTTTTCGGTAAGTGATGCTTCAAAAAGTGATGTTACAAAGGAGACTAGAGCAATGACAGCAAAGAAGAAGAAAGCAGTAAAGAGAAAGACGGCCAAGAAAAAGGTCGTTAAACGTAAAACAGCTAAGCGGAAAGTAGCTAAGCGTAAGACCGCTAAGAAGAAAACCGCTAAGAAAAAGACCGCTAAACGGAAGACTGCTAAGCGTAAGACCGCTAAGAAGAAGACCGCCAAGCGTAAGACTGCTAAGAAGAAGACTGCTAAACGGAAAACTGCTAAGCGTAAGACCGCTAAGAAGAAGACCGCCAAGCGGAAAACTGCTAAGCGTAAGACTGCTAAGCGTAAAACAGCCAAGAAACGTCGTTAATCGGCAGTTGGCTTAAGACTTCTGGCTTGTTTCCAGCAGAAGTCGCCATTACAATCGGGCGCACAAGTTACCTTGTGCGCCCGATTTGTTTTATGGGCAGGCACTTATTTTAAGTACCAGAAAGTTTTAAGAGCTTAAAA
>JAUWVK010000023.1 GCA_030617485.1 Gammaproteobacteria bacterium | reverse complement strand
GCGGCACTGACCCTGGGTGTGCGGGGAGGTGGGGTGCTGGTATCCCTGCTGGTGTTACCGCTGTATATTCCCGTGCTGATCTTTGGCACCGGCGCGGTGGATGCTGCGATTTCGGGGATGGAATATGAAGGGCACCTGTCCTTATTGGGGGCCTTTTTAGTGCTGGCAGCGTTATCGACGCCATTGGCAACAGCTTCTGCTTTGCGTATCAGTGCCGAATAAGGCTGCTGATAAAATAATGAATAAATTAACAAATAATAAAATGAACATAAGCAGAATGGTTTTTAACTATGGCTTCTAAGATGTCAACGGCGTGGTATCACTATTCCTCGCCAAAAAATTTTTATCCGTTAGCCGGTAAGCTGATTCCTTGGTTTTGGGCGGTGTCGATTGTGTTGCTGGTGGTTGGCCTGTACATGAGTTTTTTCGTCGCGCCCACGGATTACAAGCAGGGCGAAAGCTACCGCATCATCTTTATTCATGTGCCGGCGGCGTGGATGTCGATGCTGATTTATCTGGTGATGGCCGGTTACGCCATTATCGGTATGGCCTGGAAAGTACGACTGGCGGATATGATGGCCAGCGCATTGGCGCCCACCGGTGCGATGTTTACTTTTCTTGCGCTGTGGACCGGTGCTTTCTGGGGTAAGCCTACCTGGGGTACCTATTGGGTGTGGGATGCGCGCCTAACATCTGAATTAATTTTGTTGTTTTTGTACATCGGTTATATCTCGTTGCAATCGGCGATTGATGATCCGCGGCGTGCAGCACGTGCCAGTGGTCTGCTGGCCATCGTTGGCGTGATTAATGTGCCGGTTATCTATTACTCGGTGAAATGGTGGAACACCTTGCATCAGGGTGCCTCAGTGAGCCCGACCATGGCACCGAGAATGGCGGAAATTATGCTTCAGGCCATGTTGATTATGACCATCGCATTTTGGATGTACACCATCGCGGTGGTGTTGATGCGTGTGCGACGTAAGATTTTGGAACGCGAGCGCCAAACGACCTGGGTGAAAGAGTTAGTGAGTGAGTCACCAGGAGCCAATTCACCAGGAGCCAATCCGTCAGGAGATAAGCAATGAGCGAATTTTTTGCCATGGGTGGCCGCGGTTTCTTTATCTGGATGTCTTATGGCGTTACCGCGCTGTTTATGATTATTGAAGTGATCGTGGTCATGCGCAGCAAAAAAACGGTGTTGAAACAGTTGGCTCGTTTGGCTCGGGCTGAGGCGCGCGGGAATTCGTAATAGCGTTTGCATTATATTTTGAATAAAGCGAAGTAGTTAAAAAGAAGTGGAGTAACAGTAATGAAAGCACGTCATAAACGAATGGCATTTATTTTAGTAGGTTTGGCTGGTCTCGCAGTCGCGGCAGGTCTGGTGCTTAATGCACTGAACAGTAATCTGGCGTTGTATATCAGCCCCACCGATGTGATGGCGGGTAAAGCGCCTAAAGATGCGGCTTTTCGCCTGGGCGGGATGGTGGTTGAAGGGAGTTTGAAGCGACAGAATGATGGTTTGACGGTGCACTTTGATGTGACGGATGAGCTCAAAACGGTTCCAGTTATCTTTACGGGCATTCTGCCTGACTTATTTAAAGAAGGTACCGGGATGGTAGCACTCGGTAAAATGGTCAACGGTGTGTATGAAGCTAGTGAAGTGTTAGCCAAGCACGATGAGGATTACATGTCTCCACAGGTGGCAGATATGATGGAGAAGGCTAAAAAAGCTAAGCAGGCTGGCGCGATGACGACAACTGAAACAACAGGTGCAGTAGCGCCTTAAGTCTTGCGCTTAAAATACATTTTTCACTTTTTATAAAAAAATAGGTTGAATAGGGGTTTAAGAACATGATTCCAGAAATCGGACATTTTGCGTTGATCATGGCGCTGTGTGTGGCCATGGTGCAGGGCGTGGTTTCCATAGCAGGTGCACAAACCGGTACCCGTTCATGGATGGAGATGGCGCGGCCAGCCGCTCAGGTGCACTTTATTTTTATTGTGCTGGCCTTTGGTTGCTTGATGTACGCTTTCATTCAAAATGACTTCTCGGTGAAGTATGTCGCCACCGTGTCCAATTCCATGCTGCCAATACAGTATCGTATCGCCGCAATCTGGGGTGGGCATGAAGGTTCGTTGTTATTATGGGCCTTGTTGTTAGGTATTTGGACATTAGCGGTTTCGCGCTTCTCACGTAACCTGCCGATTGAGATGGTGTCACGCGTGATCGGTGTGATGGGATTGATCTCTGTCGGCTTCATCATGTTTATGCTGTTCACCTCAAATCCATTTGATCGCTTGTTACCTGCGGCACTGGATGGTCGTGATCTCAATCCGCTACTGCAAGATTTTGGCCTGATTATTCATCCGCCAATGCTGTACACCGGTTACGTAGGTTTCTCGGTGGCGTTTGCGTTTGCCATTGCCGCTTTGTTGAGCGGTCACATGGATGCAACCTGGGCGCGTTGGTCGCGACCCTGGACCACCGTGGCGTGGATTTTTATGACCTTCGGCATCGCGCTAGGCAGTTGGTGGGCTTATTACGAATTGGGGTGGGGCGGCTGGTGGTTCTGGGATCCGGTCGAAAATGCGTCGTTTATGCCATGGCTTGTGGGTACTGCATTAGTGCATTCGCTAGCCGTCACGGAAAAACGTGGCAGCTTTAAGAACTGGACAGTGCTGCTGGCGATCTTTGCTTTCTCGTTGAGTTTGTTGGGTACCTTCCTGGTGCGTTCCGGTGTGCTGACCTCAGTGCACGCATTCGCAACCGATCCCGAACGTGGTGTATTTATTCTCGCCTTTCTGGTGGTGGTGATTGGTGGCTCGCTGACGTTGTTTGCCTGGCGTGCGCCAAAAGTGGGTATGGGCGGCAAGTTCGACCTGGTCTCGCGTGAAACCTTTTTGCTGGCGAATAATGTGATGTTGGTGGTGGCTTGCGGCGCAGTATTGCTGGGCACGCTATATCCATTGTTACTGGATGCGTTGGACATGGGCAAAATTTCTGTGGGTCCTCCGTATTTCGATACCGTGTTCCTGCCATTGATGGCACCGATGATTTTCTTGATGGGGCTGGGGCCGATTGCGCGTTGGAAAAAGGCCAGCATTCCTGATATGGCCAGTCGTATGAAGTGGGCGGCGGCAGTGAGTTTGGTGATGGCACTGATCTTGCCTTTTGTTATGGGTGAATGGTTTGCGCTAACCAGTTTGGGTTTTGCGTTGTCGTTCTGGATTTTCAGCAGCATCGTGGTCAACGTGCATGAGCGTCTTAACAAAACTGCAGCAAATTCAAATGCAGGCTTGCTGACACGAATGGTAAGATTGCCAAAATCTTACATTGGTATGAATGTCGCGCACATCGGTGTGGGTGTTTTCATTATGGGCGTGACCATGGTGAATAGTTACGAAGTCGAAAAAGACATGCGCATGGAAGTGGGTGATACCGTGCAAATGAGCAATTACACTTATCGTTTTGATGGCGTGACAGAAATTAAAGGGCCGAACTACACCGCTCAGCGTGGCCAGATTTTGGTGACTGTGGATGGCAAAACTGAAGCGGTATTGTTCCCCGAGAAACGTACTTACTTAGTGCAAACTATGCCAATGACGGAAGCCGCAATTGATACCGGCCTGTTCCGTGATTTGTACGTGTCTCTGGGTGAGCCAGTCGGTGGTGGTGCCTGGAGTGTGCGTGTTTATTACAAACCGTTTGTGGACTGGATTTGGGGCGGCGCATTCTTGATGGGTATTGGCGGCATGTTTGCTGTGAGCGATCGCCGGTATCGTTTGGCCTCGCGTAAACGCAAAGTGAAAGCACCGGCAGAAGAAGCGGCAACGGGTGAATTAGCGCCAGCCTCGCCAACTCCTGCTCAGTCAACCCAAGGGGAACAATAAAGATGTTGCGTTACATTGTGCCTTTACTGGCGTTTTTGGGTGTCTCGGTGTTTTTATATATGGGGTTGAGTCTTAAGCCGCGTGAAGTGCCGTCACCGTTTATTAATAAACCTGCGCCGACCTTTAGATTGCAAAATCTGCACGAGCCGGAAGCCTATTTTTCGACTACCGATATGTTGGGCAAAGTGTGGCTGCTGAATGTGTGGGCATCCTGGTGTGTGGCGTGTCGTTCTGAGCATCCTTTACTGGTGCAATTGTCGCGCGCTAACATCGTGCCTATTTATGGTTTGAATTATAAAGATGTGCCAACCGAAGGAAAAAGCTGGTTGGCGCAATTAGGAGATCCTTATATTGCCAGCGTCATTGATTACGAAGGTAAAGTGGGTATTGATTACGGAGTTTACGGCGTGCCGGAAACCTTTGTGATCGATAAGCAAGGTGTGATTCGTCACAAGGTGATTGGCCCGGTAACGCCATCCGCATTGGATAATTGTGTGTTGCCTCTGGTGAAAAAATTACAGCAGGCATCGGCGCAACAAGTGATCACTCGTGACACTGTGGAGGGTTGCGTATGAGCCCGTTGAAATTAATTGTGCTGTTGGTGTGTTCATTGTTGGTTGCGCCGATGGCTGTAGCTAAAGAAGCGAAACCCATGGTGGCTGATCCAGAAATGGAAAAAGTGGTTAATGAGATTTCCGCCGAGTTGCGTTGCCTGGTTTGTCAAAACCAAACCATTGCGGATTCGAGTGCGGGGCTGGCGGTTGATCTTAAAAACCAGGTGCGTGAAATGGTGAAAAGAGGCCAGTCACAAGATGAGATTGTGGAGTATATGGTGACTCGTTACGGCGATTTTGTACTTTACCGTCCGCCAGTAAAACCCACCACGATGTTGTTGTGGGCAGGGCCTTTTTTATTATTACTGATAGGTCTGACAGTGCTGGTCGTCAACTTGCGCAAACGCGCTACGCTACTGAAAGACGGAGATTTGTCTTCAGAAGAAAATGAGCGACTCAAAGCACTATTAGTAGAGTCCGATTCTGTACAGAAGGAAGATAAGTCATGATGGTGTTTTGGGTTGTTGCCGTACTGCTGATTGCTGCGGCTTTGTTATTTTTGTTGCCGCCGCTGGTTCAAAAAGTAAAAGATGAAACCAGCGAAGAAGTATTTGACCGGGATGAATTGAACGTTACGATTTTCAAAGATCAATTGGCCGAGCTCGAGCGTGACTTATCGGTGAATATTTTGTCGGCAGAACAGTTTGAGCTAGCCAAGCATGATTTGGAACGCAGTTTTTTGCAGGGTGGTGATGCTGAGGCGAATGAACCTGTGTCGCAAATGGATCGAGTTATCGGTCGCTCTGCAGCGGTGGTCATTTCAATCTTGATCCCGATTCTAGCGGTGGCTTTGTACAACACATTGGGTGCCGGTGAAGCGGGTTTGCATCCAAAAGAGGCCCGGCCAAATGTGCAGGCTGAAGGCCATGATGGCTCGCTTGAAGAACAAATTCGTAATCTTCAGGATCGTTTGCAGACCAACCCGGATGATATTGATAGCTGGGTGATGCTGGCACGTTCTTACTATTTTATGAAACAGTACGCTGCAGCCAGTGAAACTTTTGCGCGTGCTTCTTCCATGTTGAAGGATTCTAATCCAGAACTACTGGCTGATTATGCCGATGCGCTGGCCATGGCGAACGGCCGCAATATGGCCGGTCGTCCGTATGAGCTGGCAAAGAAAGCATTAGCAATTAATCCACAGCTTCAAAAGGCGTTGTGGTTGGCAGGTACAGCTTCTTACCAGGCGCAGGATTTCCCTGCCACGCTGGAATACTGGAAACGCCTGGCTGCTATTTTCCCGAAGGATTCGGATAACTATAAGCAGATGCAGAAAAATATTGGTGAAATGCAGCAAAAACTGGGATTGCCAATTGATACTGAAATAATGGCTGCTGCCAATGCATCTGCTACTAATACTTCTGCAGCTAATGCCTCTGCAACAGCGGCCGCAGTGGGTGGAGTTCAGGTGACCGGTGTAGTTACGCTGGCTGATGCGCTTGCGTTGAATGCTTCTATTGATGATACCTTGTTTGTGTTTGCGCGAGCTGCCACTGGGCCTCGTATGCCGTTGGCAATCATTCGCAAGAAAGTAAAAGATCTGCCGTTGACGTTCACGCTTAATGATTCTATGGCGATGCGCCCAGATATGAAAATTTCTAATTTCCAGGAAATTATTATTGGTGCGAGAATTTCAAAAAGTGGTAATGCCATGCCGCAAAGTGGTGATATGCAAGGCTCGTTTGGCCCAGTGGATATTGGTGATGCCAGTGGTGTTGAGGTTATTATTGATAAAACGGTTCAGTAAGCTCTGTCAGAATAAAATATTCTCTTATCTAAGAAAGGGGAAAAGTGATGAAAAATAAAATGATTGTGATTCGTTTTCTTGTATTAGTAGTTCTGATGCTGACGTTAGGTGCGGCAATGGCTGGTGACCCTTCTAAAGGACGAGGTATTTATGCCGGCCGTTGCTCGGGTTGTCATGGAGTTAATGGTCTTCCTTCTATGACTGAAATACCAAACTTCACAATGGGTCAGGGTATGATGAAGTCCGATCGTGAGATAATGGCTTTTATTAAAAAAGGCAAATCAGTGATGCCGGGGTTTGAGGGCGTCCTTACTGACGATGAAATCCTGGATGTCATTGCACATATAAGGACTCTCTTTTGATCCTGAGCCGAAAAAAATTGTTTTTGGCTGTAGTGCTTGCGTTTCTTGCGGCTGGACTGACGGCTTGTTCTGATGAAAGTTCCTCATCCTTGAGCACTGCTATGCCTGCTTCAACCTCCTCTGAAGTTACCTCCAATGTTGCCTCTAGCGTTTCTAATGCAAGCGGCTATCGTGTGCTCGATACTTTTAATGTTGGTGATAATGTTTATGTTCGTTCTATGGCGGTTGATAAAAAAAGTAAATCATTATGGGTGGGTACCAGTGTTGGGGTTCTGGAAGTCAACCTTACTGATAATAAGTTGACAGGCACTCACACGCGCGAACAAGGTCTGGCCAATGAATATGTTTTCGGAATTCATGTCGATGCGAAGGGTAATCGTTGGTTTGGTACTAATGGTGGAGGTATATCCCGATATTCAGTGGATAAAAAATGGAAAACCTATTTTCCTATGCACGGACTTGCGGACTACTGGGTATATTCGTTTACCGAGCAGGCAGATGGAACTTTGTGGATTGGTACCTGGGCTGGTTTAAATCGATTCGATCCTGTGAAAGAAGAATTTCATACTTATATTGATGAGTTGGTAAATGAGTGGGTGTATGGTCTCGATGTAGATTCAAAAGACAGAGTCTGGATAGGTACCGAGGGTGGCATTAACATGTTTGACGGTAAAACCTGGCAGACCTGGACACACAAGGAAGGCCTGGGTGCAGGAAATGAGCAAAATTTACCGTTAAGCACCAATACAGGTTTGGGTACACGCTCCCGTCATGATTTAAGTGTTATGTCAGAAGGCCAACAAACTTACAATCCTGATTATGTGTTTGCGCTTGTTGTTGCTCAAGATGATACTGTCTGGGCAGGTACCTGGGGTGGGGGGGTTAGTCATTTTGATGGCAAGATATGGACAAACTATACGGTTAAAGATGGTTTGGCCGGCAATATTGTCTATAGCATCGAACAGGATGAAAAGGGTGGGCTGTGGTTTGGCACCAACAGAGGATTATCTTATTTTGATGGTGAAACCTGGCATGGGTTTAATCGATCAAATGGTTTGTTAGATAACAATATATATGCGATTGCACCAACTTCTAATGGTCAGGTGTGGGTGGGTAGTCGTTCGGGCGTAGTTCTTTTAGGCAAGCCATAAATAAATTTATGGCAGTGAGTTATTTCTGTAACGCAGGTTTAAAATTTAACGAATTGTGTGCCGCTGTGATTTGCGGTGCAATACATAAGTTTGGTGAGACCCCTGGTCTCACTTATGATTTTTAGTGTCAGTAGGCCTGACGCAAGTTAACTGGAGGCAGTTGTGAATATAAGTTCAAAAGGCTTGGCGGTAGGGGTGATTGTTGTCGGTGGGTTAATAGTTGGTGCATATAATTTTGGGTCGAAACAACAGCCGTCAAAAGTTGATGTAGCAACAAAAGAGAAATCACAGCAGGCAGTTAATTTGCTGCCTGGAGAGTCTGAGTCAAAAACAAAGTTTTCACACTTTCGGGTGGGTAATCGTAATGTTAAAGGTATGTTCGCGGATGGTAATGATGTTTGGGTAGGCACCTCAGGTGGTGTTATTCGCTACGACCTGAACAGTAATGACTACAAGCTTTATGACGTCAAAAATAAAAGCCTGATTTCAAACGGCGTGTTTCATGTTAGTAAGTTACGTGGAAAAATTATTGTTGGCACTTACGGCGGTGGTTTGTCCATGTATTCGCCAGACACGGATCAATGGAAAAATTACAACATTCCCGATGGTTTGGCTGATCAGTTCGTTTATGATATCGCAGAAGATGTTAATGGTGATTACTGGATTGCCACCTGGTCCGGTGTGAATCGTGTTCCTAAAGGAAATATGGATGATCCAACGGGCTGGGAAACATTTACAGTCGAAAATACCAAGGGTGGGTTGCCGAATGACTGGGTCTACGGCGTTGAGATTGGTAAGAATGGTGAGGTTTGGTTTGCAACAGAAGGTGGTCTGGCAAAATTTAAAGACGGCCAGTGGACTAACTGGAAACATGAAGACGGTTTAGGGGCGCCTTATGAGTTGGTGAAAGATGATATTTCTTTTACTAACGATCCCGCAAAGGCTTCAAAGCATCATGCAAAGCAGAAGGCAGAACAGGGTTTAAGTAATATTAAGGTTGGTTATAATCCGAACTACATTATTTCCATGGTTGTTGATGAAGATGGTAGTGTTTGGTGTGGAACGTGGGGTGGTGGTCTTTCACGTTTTGATGGTGCCACGTGGAAGACGTACACAGTTAAAGATGGTTTGCCAGGTAATCATATTTTTATGTTGCGCAAGAAACGCGGTAGTAGCATGTGGATTGGTACTAACAAAGGATTGGCGCGCCCATCACCTACAGGTGAAGGTTTTACAGTTTTGACCAAGGCTGACGGTTTATTTGCGGACAATGTTTTCTCGCTTGCGGAAGCTTCTGACGGTAGTTTGTGGGTCGGCAGTTTTGGTGGGGTGGCAAGAATAACCGGATATAAATAATTTATTGTCATTTTCGCTTGTATGATCATATAAAGACCCTGCCTGGCTAATTCTCGCAGGGTTTTTTTTGGCCAGGAATGGCCTTATGCCGTGGAGCACTGCGACCGCCATGGATGGCGGGAGGTAGAACAACTCAGGAGCAGTTGTCGAGATGTGCGGGAACGGCTTTAACTATGCATTAGAGTAGCGAGTAAATTACAAATGTGTACTAGGAACTTTATAATGTTCAGGTTTATTTTGATCGCGGTAGTCTTGCTGATTCAGGCTTGTTCACCTGCGGAAGAAAAATTATGGGTTTCCGGGTGGCAGGAAACAAGCATGATGCATGTGGCGCGAGCAGGGTCTGCCATGGTGGTGCATAATAATTTTATTTATATGATTGCCGGTGTGGATGGCCGGCAGTTTTTACGAAGCACAGAATACGCGCCCATTTTACCCAATGGTCAAATTGGCCAATGGAAAATGGGTTCCGCATTGGTAATGGATCGTGGGTTTACAGAAGCCATTGTTCGTAATGGTTATATTTATGTTGTGGGTGGAGGTAATGGGCCTAATGGCAAACATCTCCTGCAGTCAGTTGAGCGCGCCAAAATTAATGATGATGGTAGTTTGGGGCAATGGAGGCTGGAATCCAGTCAGACAATTTTACCGCGTCGTTGTACCAAGTTGGCGTTGATTGGAAATTATCTATATTCCTTTGGTGGTTATGGTGGAACACTTCTGGACAGTGTCGAATATGCAAAAATTTCAAAAGATGGCAGCGTTGGTTTATGGCAAATGGCTTCCGAGCCAATGTTGTTGCCTCGTTATGTGAATAGCGTTAAATCAGTTAACGAAAATGCTTACGTTATCGGTGGGCATGATCAGAATAAGGGCGTAGGCATATCTGATGTGGAATGGGCTAAGCCCCAGCTTAATGGTGATATACGTTACTGGAAAAAAACCAGTGCCTTGAAAACAGGTCGCTACGGGCTGGCTTCGGCTAAAAATGGTAAAACATTGTACGCATTGGGTGGGCTGACAGGGCTGGAATATCTGAACAGCGTAGAAAAATCCAACGTGCTGCCATCAGGCGAATTATCTTCCTGGCAACAAACCACTGCAATGACAACAGCCAGGGCTACATTTAATGCAGTGGTGCACAATGATCATTTTTATGTATTAGGTGGCACTAATCGTAATGGTTATTTGCGTAGCGTTGAAGTTGCATCGATTAATCAGCAAGGAGACCTTGGGTTTTGGGGTAGTGCGGGGGATCGAGATGCTTACCAGTCGCGCATTCAGGCCCAGAAAAATAATAGTCCAGCATTACCGAATGAAGGCATTATTAAACAGGTCTTGCATACAGAGATGTACAGTTATCTCCAGGTATTGAGTCAGGGAGAGATGGTCTGGCTCGCTGGTCCTAAAACAGAGTTACCGATTAATGCTCATATTCGTTATAGCAAGGGTGTGTACATGTCGAACTTCTATAGCAAGGAGTTACAACGGCCATTTCCGGCCGTCACTTTTGTTAGTCGTATTGAAGAGTACCGGTAATGTTGTTACACAGTAAGTCAGTGAATCATTTGTAGAGGATAGGTGTTGAAGGAAAAAAATAACTAGCAGTAAATAAAAAGACCTCTATTCAATACCAGGAAGATTTTTTACTGATATTTTTTGGAGTTATGGGCGCTTATTTTGCGTGGCAGGTGAGGCAGAGTGCGCTTGGGCCATCGCTGATGATGCCGGCAGTGCCAACTCCGCTGCCAGAGACACCATTGTTAACTCGTAGGAAACTGGGGTTGAAACGTGTGCCCTTGCCGCCGGATGGTACGCCGTGTGGATCATGACAGGAAGCACATTCTACCTTTGGAGTGCCTGAACCACCGCTATAAAGTCTAACTTCATTTGTATCCGCATGATTATCCCCATCCCGATCAAAGAATGGCATGTCACTTCCTGCGCCAGCATTGGGTGCATTAAAATCAATACCAGGGCCGAAGACAGTAGGAAATTGCACACCTATTGGGTGATCATTTCGTAAATCGGTGCCCAGCATAAATATGCTGTAATCGGGTACTCCTGCATCTAACAGAGCACCATCATGGCAAAAGGCACAGGCTGTGCTTTTATCACCGATACCAAGTTCAGGACCTAGAGTGAAATGAGCACCCGACGGGCCAGTGTTGCCAGCAGCTGTCCATTGGTTCAGGAAGGCTTCATTGGAGGCGCCGGTTAAATTGTTTGTTAGGCCGCTGCTCAAAGGGTCAAGACCAGAGCCTGGCATATTAAGTATCGAATCTATTGATATAGTGCCATCGTGGCATGATAAACACGTCAGCGAGTTGGGACCAGGTTGGCCAATCGGGCGCATCAACGTGGTTGGTTTGTCGTAAATGGTGTACGTTCCAGAATTATTTATAGTGCGGTTCCATAGCGGAGCCTGAATTTGGGTATTGTTGCCGTGAGGTGTATGGCAGTATATGCAGACCTCACCATAATTGTTACGGGCAATATCCATGAATGCCTGTTGATCACTGTAGCTTACAGTCAGGTTGTGGCGAGTATTAGCAATGCTGCCTATGGTTGAGGCCTGTGAAAGGGGATCCCATCCTTCAGCTGAGGCGCACCCGTTATATAAAATACCAAATACCAGCCACCCTGAACCCAAAACCAGCTTAATGATTTTCATGTAAATCGCGTTTCCCCGTTCACGCAATGTGTTTTGCTTCGACGTGTAATTTTTTTAGCCGAGCCAAACATCATTAAAACTTTTTTTATTTTTTTAGCCCTACTATAGCGATACCCCGAATTGGCATATCTAAACTATTAGTAATGACTATCTATTAATTATTATTATTTATGTTGCGGCCGGATTTATACCATGAAATTTGTTTCTCGAGCAATGGTATTTTTGTAAGCGAGAGAAAATAAAATAGAGAATACTAATTGAGGTAAATGAAAAAGACTCTTCATGGAAGAATCTGTAATGATAGTTACAGCTGGAAGGGATTACTTAACTGAGAGTTATTGTTTAGCGAGTATTATTTTTTCTTTGTTAGATGTTCGCCACCTAAATAACCTTGATTGGTTTCAATGTTGGCTGGTCTGAATATATCCACCTTACGGTGAAATTGATCAACCATATAAACACGTCCATCCTCATCTACATCGATACCTGCAGGCAGCATATAACGACCGGGCCTATCTCTCTCTCCACGTTCACCAATAAACATTAACAATTGAGCTTTGTCATTAAATATCTGGAAGTTGCCAAAAGAGGAATCAACTACGTAGATGTTTCCATCTGAATCAGTCGCAATACCTTTAGGTCTAGCGAAATTACCCGTTTTTCTTCCTACCCGGCCAAAGGCCATTTTGAAGTTACCATCAGCAGTGAAGGCCTGAACTCGAAAATTTCCACTGTCCGTTACGTAAACTGTACCGTCATCTGCCGCAGTGACTTGCAGTGCCAGATTAAATTCACCCTCCTGCATTCCGCGTGTTCCCACGGTGCGTTCCAGGTCGCCTGTTTTTGCATTGAAAATATAAAGATGGTGTTCCTGGGTATCAATGCCTCCGGTGTCAATCACATAAACACGTTTACCATCAGGGCTGACTGCGACGCCCGAAGGTCGTCTGAGTATGCTGCGATTGCCAAAGGCGCGCAGGAAATTGCCATCCTTATCAAAAACTACGATTCGCTTGGCAGTGTTATCAGCAACGTAAATTTCACCGGTGGATGATGCAGCAATACCTATGGGTTTGCGTAATGCACCAGGCCCTTCTTTACCAAACATTTTGAAATTTTTACCGGGCACATCAAACATTAAAACGGCACGTTTGAGTGTGTCTGTTACGTATATTCGCCCCTGGTAAACTGCCACACCATAGGGTTTGCCAATTCCTGTGGCATTTCCCATTGTGCCAGTAGCAAAAGCGCGAAGTTTGTCGCTGGCTGTAATTTCTTTAACATCGAAACTACTGTGTATGGTGCGCTCATAATAAAAACGAGCCTGTTCTGGAGGTTCGGGATAGGCAAAGACAGGTTTTTCTCGTTTGATATCTTCGCCGGCGCAGCCAGTTAGCAAAAGGGCGCCGCTAGTGAGCAGAAGAATGTTGAATACAAATGGCCCGATTACCGCTATTTTTATTTTAAGTGGCAGGTGAAACATAAGACCTCGGCGTTAGCTCTTAACAACAGTTCTTTTGAAGGGTCATGCACATTATGACAAGTCATGCATTCAACGTTACCATTATATAGCTTAACACCGTTATTAAAACCATCTGGACTGTCCGGTGTACGAAAATCAACATCATCAAACTCAAGACCAGCATATCGCATTGAAATGGGGTGATCATTTCTCAAATCAGTACCAAGCATTTTAACAGTGATGTCGTGCGCAATTTCACCGTTATGGCATTTACCGCAGCTTTCAATGTCATCGGATGGGTTTATGCGCATGTGCATGGCATTATCCAGACTTGGATCAAATGTGGCTGGTTTGAAAACCACCATATCCACAGCCATGGTGCCATCGTGACATGAGAGACATAGCATGCTGATGGGGTTGGGGCCGCTGGTTTTACTATCAAGAGTTGGGCTGTCATAAAGCTGGTATCTGCTTAGAGCCGGTACATAACGGTTCCAGCCATCAATGCCGCCAAAGTCTGATGGGGCGGAGCCGGCTTCTTCCGGGGGTATGTGGCAGTAGACGCAGGAGTAGCCATAATCAGAGAAGGCCACGCCCGTCATGGCGGCAACACCTGCTCTGTCATTGAGACCAGTGAAGTCATGCTTTGACCCCAGGATTGGGTCATCAGCGCCCAGTACCGGGTCACCGACGATAGCCTCAGCCACAGCAGTATTATTGCTAGAGGCGCCCAAAACAAAGCCACACAAGATAATTGTGATGAATGCTAATTTGATATTGATTGGAAATTTGCTCAAATGTGAGGCCATAAATCTGTACCGTACCACCTACTGCTTGTTTGGCTAACCGCTTATTGGCTAATCGATTCACCCTGTAGGTGACAATCGGCCAATCCCCTGAAATAATAGAGTCAACACATTGAAAAAGGTTAGATAATTCAATGTCTAAACAAGGCTATCGGCCTAGTGCTAACTAGCTTTAGAGTAGCGCAAAAGGAAATTTTAAGCCACAATTTGCGATTCTAACCGGCCACATATTCGATCAATTTAGAGTGATTAACTCAGTTTAGTCTCAGAAAGGTTTTCAGATTTTATGAAGAAATTCAGTACGTTAAGGGTTTGCTCCATGCTGATGGGGGCAGTAGCAAGTTCGAGTGTGCTTATGGCTGCGGAAAGCAACGTGGATACGGCAGGTATGTATCTTAAGAATTGCTCGATCTGTCACGGTGATAAGGGCGATGCCCAGACTCGCGCACGCTCAGGTATGAGTCCCAAACCGCGTGATTTCACCACTGCGGAGGCTTCGATAGAGTTGACCCGTGAGCGCATGATTAAATCGGTTACAGATGGTCGCCCTGGAACGGCCATGGTAGGACACAAGGGCCGCTTATCAGAAAGGCAAA
>JAUWVK010000117.1 GCA_030617485.1 Gammaproteobacteria bacterium | reverse complement strand
GTTACAGTGCGGGTAAAGATGTTTTTATCGCCATCGATGCAGCTGCTTCCGAATTTTATAAAGATGGAAAATACGAGCTGACCTCTGAAGGAAAAACGCTGACAGCTGCAGAACTCGTTGATGAGTATGTAGCCTGGGTAGGCAAGTATCCAATTCTTAGTATTGAAGATGGTCTGGATGAAAGTGACTGGGAAGGTTGGGCTCTATTGACCAAAAAACTTGGCGACAAAATACAACTGGTTGGTGATGATCTGTTTGTCACCAATACAAAAATCCTTAAAAGAGGAATAGATGAAAGTATTGCGAACTCTATTCTCATTAAAGTGAATCAAATCGGTACCCTTACAGAAACATTTGCTGCCATCGACATGGCCAAAGCAGCAGGGTATACCGCAGTAATGTCGCACCGCTCCGGCGAAACCGAAGATGCCACTATTGCTGATCTTGCTGTCGCAACTGGTACGGGGCAAATTAAAACCGGTTCTCTATCGCGCTCAGATCGTATCGCTAAATATAACCAGTTATTACGTATTGCCGAGGAACTGGGTGATACGGCAACTTACCCTGGAATGGCGGCCTTTAAACGAGGCTAATTCTAACCAATACAACGAAGGCCATCTTTTATGAAAACAATCGGGGCCGTCCTCGCCATCCTGTTTGTACTGTTACAGTTCAAACTCTGGTTTGGTGACGGCAGCGTCAAAGAAGGTTGGCGCCTGCAAGATGCTATTGCCGCGCAATCCTCTGAGAATGCTCAACTCAAAGAACGTAACCAGACTCTTATTGCTGAAGTCGATGATCTCAAACAAGGTTTAGAGGCTATCGAAGAACGGGCTCGTAGTGAATTGGGTATGATTAAGAAGGGTGAGACCTTCTATCAGGTTGTTGATTAGACTGAAGCCCTCTTGATGCAACCCCCTACAAATAAAGAAATGGATAAGAATCCAAAATACTGGGCAGTAATTCCCGCAGCCGGTGTTGGCAAACGCATGGGTGGTGATCGGCCTAAACAGTATTTGTCTATAGCGGGAAAAGCAGTGTTTGAACACAGTCTGGACAGACTGTTGGATTACCCCGAAATTAGTGGTGCCGTAGTTGCAATATCTTCTGAAGATGATTACTGGAAAAGCCTGAATTACCAGCATGAAAAACCTGCACTACTTGCAACCGGCGGCAAGGAGCGTAGTGATTCAGTATTAAGTGCCTTGAAAAAATTATCACAAACAGCAGATGATAATGACTGGGTATTAGTTCACGATGCCGCCAGGCCATGTGTTCGTGAGGAAGACATACAAAAGCTTATTCAATCTTGTAAAGACCATCCCGTGGGCGGCATTCTTGCTATTCCTGTTAAAGACACCATCAAAAAATCCAGTGACTCAGCTGAAAGCCAATTAACCGAAATAAGTGAAACAGTTGATCGCTCCAGACTTTGGCATGCGCAAACACCACAGATGTTTCATCTCGGCTCGTTGCGAAATGCGTTGTCAAAAGCGCTGGATGCTGGCGTAAAAATTACCGATGAGGCATCGGCTATGGAGTGGGCGGGACATCAGCCGCTCCTGGTAGAAGGCCATGCAGACAACATAAAAATTACTCGCCAGGAAGATGTTAATTTAGCACTGTTTTATCTAAGGAACCTCTGATTAACTCATGGAACGCAACCTTGCGGCTGAAATCTAGCTGTCCCAGAATTAATCAGAGGTTCCCTGGATAAAATGGCGGAAACTCAATAAAGCTATGCTGTTTTTTGGCGTCGCCGATAAACTACATAACTATAGATCGCTATATTGATGCCGAGTGCAATAAATCCCAAATTAACTTGTAGGTCACGCGTTAATCCATCAGGGTAAATAATCGGGGCGATGTAGTGCGCAATAAACCCACCTGAATATCCTCCTGCCCCAGCTTCCATTCGAAGATAATTCTCAAGTGGCGTCAAAGGACATATCCAGCCCTGAATGACAATGAGTGAACCCCACGTTGCTGCTGGGATATGTATAAAGGCTACCCATTTCTGCCAAAGAGCCAGTAGGCCGCCTAATAAACCAAAAACGATAAAGGCAAAATGTAGAGCGACAACAAGATCGGCAAGTAGTTGGTAAGCCAAGTTTCTGCTCAGTTAAGTCGGTTGATTCAGAGGGGTCAATCTTCAGTTTTTATTTTGGTGGCTGGCATTACATTAACATCATCTTTGTAGATTTTACTTTTACTGTCGACCCCTTTAGGTGGTTCTGTATTGCTGAAATGCCAGTTACCATCCTTGTCCTGCCATTTATGAACGGTGGTTGTTTCTGCAGGGAGGTCGATGGGGATATCTACCTTATCATCAACATATGAGAAAACTTTCTTTACGCTCTTAATTGTGGGAGCGGTAAATTTATCAGTATAGGGGTTGGATGGAATCAAGAAGGCGATTCCGATCAATACAGCGATGATTATAAGGAGTCGTTTAAACATGTTGGGCCGTAGCTATTTTTAGAACGTTGCGCCGTTCCAGCCCCACATACTGCGCTCTGAATTAGAAAACTCAATATAAACACGACCTTTATTTATAGAAAGTTCTTCGGCTATCAAGTTGCAGAGGGCTGATGAGAAATCCGTGGTGTTGGCTGGTGATAGTCCGATGCTTTTAAGCTCAAGATAAGCGGTGGGTTCATTGCTACCAGCAAACATCATGGGCCGTGGCGGGTCAATGGCAACCATAATGTAATCCACAGGTTTACCTAATTGCGCAGAAATGGTCGCTGATGCCTTTTTTAGAAGTGCATTTTGTGCAGACTCATCCAATACTTTGTTGGTCTGTATTTTTAGGTAAGGCATTTCTGCGTCCTGGGTTACTGTAGAATAATTATTTTATATTTAAAAATTATATCTAGGGTCGTTGTACAGACTTTGCTGCATTTTTGCCAGAAAAGCTCTTTTTCTAGCTAACCTCTTTTTCAGATACTACCAGTTCATTTTTATTGGCCCATCCCATTATATAGGTGTACATCTCAGGGAATTGCTCTTGCATGTCGGGGTCAATAACAATGCATTTAATACCGTTAATCGTTGTGGGCTGAAGAAGAGGAGAGTAACGAATACGTTGGTCAGGACCAAAGGTAGACAATGCGCCACTCATCCGCTCCGCCCAATCGCTGGGCCTGAACTTCCTGCCACCCTGAGTGGTGCCTTCAATGATGATTTTTTTCACGTATTTTTGCGCTTGTGGCATGTGTCGCTTCGATAACTTAGGGCGCTGGCGATATGGAGCTGTTGAGTAGTCATTATAACGTAGAAGCCATTAAAAAAATCTATGATTCAATCAAATAAATGTAAATTGCGGTAGTTTATTTTCAGCCAGATTATAAGAGTCAGAGTAATAACGTCATTTGCCAGAAAATTGTTCCTGCCTGGATTTTGTCCAAATTATGTAAAGCAAGAACCCCTGATATTCGACCGATGCCCCTTAATATCCCGTCAACGTGGTGGCGGGCTATTCTATATGAAAATTGAGGTGATTAGGTAGTGCTAATGCCCGAATCTCTTGACCTGAAGGGCAGTTACCAGTATTTTCCACTTCCACACTATTATGCCAAAATCGCCCGACTAACGGGCGTTTTTTCTGAGCACCGAGAAACGGTGCTTTGAGCATGATATAAGTAACAACATTTAAATAAGAGAGATTTTTGACGTGAAACTGACCGGCGCAGAGATTTTAACGCATTTTCTGCATGATGAAGGTGTCGAATTCCTGTTTGGCTACCCTGGTGGTGCTGTGCTTCATATCTATGATGCCCTGCACAAACAGGACAAGGTTAAACATATTCTGGTGCGCCACGAACAGGCAGCGACTCATGCGGCCGATGGCTATGCTCGCTCCACGGGTAAGCCGGGCGTTGTCTTGGTCACTTCAGGCCCAGGCGCTACCAATGCCGTGACCGGTATTGCTACGGCGTACATGGATTCCATTCCCATGGTCGTGATTACTGGCCAGGTACCAACTAGCCTCATTGGCAACGACGCCTTCCAGGAAGTGGATTCGGTGGGTATTACGCGCCCCTGCGTGAAACATAATTTCCTGGTTAAGGATGTTAAGGATTTAACCTCGACCCTGAAAAAGGCTTTTTACGTTGCTACTACGGGACGACCAGGACCTGTGGTTGTGGATATTCCCAAGGATGTCACTGCAGATATAGCGGATTACAGCTATCCGAAAACCATCGAGATGCGGTCATACAACCCGGTGGTGAAAGGCCATGGTGGGCAAATCAAAAAGGCCACCAAAATGATGGCTGCTTCCAAGCGCCCTATGTTTTACACGGGTGGTGGTGTCATTCTTGATGATGCCAGCAAGGCATTAATCGAAATAGCGCATATAGTAGGTGCACCGGTAACCAATACGTCAATGGGATTGGGTGGTTTTCCTGCCTCGGACAAACAGTTCGTTGGCATGTTAGGCATGCACGGCACCTACGAAGCCAATATGGCTATTTCAAACTGTGATTTGATGATTGCTATTGGTGCGCGTTTTGATGACCGGGTTACCGGCAACATCGAAAAGTTTGCGCCGCATGCGAAGATTATTCACGTTGATATTGATCCTTCGTCAATATCAAAAAACGTAAAAGTGGATGTACCCATCGTGGGTGGTGTGAACAGTGTTCTCAAGGCGTTGCTTAAACAACTTAAGGAAGATGGTTATAAGCCCAATAAGGCTGCACTTAAGGATTGGTGGAAGCAGATTGAAGAGTGGCGCTCAAAAGATTGCCTGGCGTATAAAATCACTGACAAAGTGATCAAGCCCCAGTTTGCGCTGGATACCTTGTTTAAGGTGACCAAGGGCGACGCCTTCGTGACTTCGGATGTGGGTCAGCACCAAATGTGGGCTGCACAGTATTACCGGTTCGACAAGCCACGGCGCTGGATCAATTCGGGTGGTCTGGGCACCATGGGTTTTGGTTTGCCTGCAGCGATGGGCGTACAGCTTGCACATCCAAAGGCGCAAGTGGCATGTGTGACAGGTGAGGGAAGCATCCAGATGAATATTCAGGAGCTGTCTACCTGTATGCAGCATAACTTGCCCATCAAAATCATATGTTTAAACAATGGTTTTCTGGGCATGGTTCGCCAGTGGCAGGAATTTTTTTATGACAGTCGTTTTTCGCACTCTTACATGGAGTCCTTGCCGGATTTTGTGAAGTTGGCGGAAGCTTATGGCCATGTGGGTATTCAGGTCACCAAACCAGGTGATGTTGAAGATGCGATCAAGGAAACCTTTAAGCTGAAAGACCGTTTGGTGTTTCTGGATATTTTGACAGACCCTAAAGAAAACGTTTATCCGATGGTTCCTGCAGG
>JAUWVK010000137.1 GCA_030617485.1 Gammaproteobacteria bacterium | reverse complement strand
CCCCTATTTGGTCTTGCTCCGAGTGGGGTTTACCCTGCCACTGTTGTTACCAACAGCGCGGTGCGCTCTTACCGCACCATTTCAACCTTACCTGTGCCCCCGGTTCGAAAACCAAAAGCCATCGGCGGTATATTTTCTGCTGCACTTTCTTCCGTAGGCTCACGCCCCCCAGGAATTACCTGGCACTCTGCCCTGTGGAGCCCGGACTTTCCTCCGTACCCATTCCCGAAGGAAGGATACCGCGACTGTCTGGCCGACTTCCGGCCGCTACCATACTCAAGCCTGAAGATACTGGCAAGCCTCAATAAGTCCTACGCGATGTTAGAAATCATGATTTGTGGTTACGCCCGCAGTAACGCTAATGACTGCCGCACTTACAAAGGTCACATCTACACCATTGACCTCATCTTCATCGATCTCGGGATCATCAAGATCAGCATTACAGGTAGCCGCAATGGTGTAATCTCCCGGTTCCAAAAAGGCCAGGGTGTAGGCATAACCATTGTCGGGAGTGACCATTGCTGTCGACACGGGATCCGGATCAATGCCATCTATATCGTCTGGAGTCACGTCACCCTCGTAAAGGTAAACGGCATAACCTGCTCCCTGAGCGCCACATGCCAACTCGGGAGTAATGAACAGTTTTTGTATATCAACGATTCCAGAAACCGTACCAGATGCCATCGTCTCAACCAGACGCAAAGTGGGGCGAAGAAAATACACGGGAACGTCCATGTACATTTGACCATTGGGTTGATGCACTGATTTACGTAGATCAAAATCGATGGTTAAATCCAGCACTTCATCAACTCCTACATCAAAGGAATTAACAAGTTTAAGCCCTGTTTTAGCTCCACTGGGGATGTATAGCTCGTACCTTCCATTAGGCATGGTATCGCTATTCAAAATATCGATATAAGAATCCATGACCCCGTCAGCTACAGCATTTACTTTAAGGCGAATCCAGGAATAATGCCCTGCATCAAGCTCCAAACGCTCCAACAAGGACTCCCGCAATCCTCCTTGTAGAGCCAGCAAATCGATGGTTTTGGGAGTGGCATAGTCAATTTCAGTTCTCCCACTATCACCCTGTATTATTACGCCGGTAAACTCCACCACGACATGTTCTGCACCATCCACCGGGGCATCAGTAATCGAAAGCGAAAGCGTGCCGGTGCCAGTACCGTTGTCAGCCTCACCACCACAAGCTCCCAGCCATAACGCTGACATTAATATCCAGCCAATCCGCGTTTTCTTGTTCATACTTAATACAGCCATTCCGTTCTCCACTTTCCATTCCTGCTATCCAAACAGCAGTGTTAAAATTTGTGCTTAAATTATAACCAATCGCACAAGTGAGATGTACACTTATCTGTAAAATGGTAGCCCTTATCAGAATAAAGAATAAGCGCAGAGATTACCGAATACGCTGATATACCCTTAAGAAAGACGGGTATTTATAAAGAAAAGCTTCTTCCGCAGGTCATCTCAACAATAGTTCACCTATTCGAATCACCCAATGACAATCCAAACTGGTACAGGGGCTTTTTCCGGGTGCCGGTAATTTTAGCGGTAAGAGAACTAGCCTGACTGAGAGGCAATTCTTCTAACAATATCTTGAGAATACGTTGAGCCTCTTGCTCATTTGAATTATTTACTTCGGTTTCCATCCCTTTTATCAACAACACCATTTCGCCCTTTTGTTGATCCGGATCATTTTTTACCCACTTTAGTAAATCCCCAACAACATCACCTTTAATTGTCTCAAATGTTTTAGTAAGTTCGCGGGCAAGAACCACGTATCGATCTGCCCCAAATACCTCAGCCATATCAGTTAACGTCTCCAGTATGCGGTGCGGTGCCTCGTAAAAAATAAGGGTACGAGGTTCCGAAGCCATAACCTCCAGCCGCTTTTTTCGTGCCGAGCTTTTGGATGGCAAAAAACCCTCGAAGACAAACCGGTCCGATGGCAAGCCCGCAGCTGACAACGCAGCCAGCATGGCACTGGCACCAGGTATTGGCACCACCTTGAAACCCTGCTCATGAGCAAGGCGCACCAGATGAAATCCTGGATCACTAATAAGCGGTGTACCCGCATCGGAAATCAGAGCCACGCTCTTTCCCTGCGCCAGTCGTTGCACCACATCTGGTGCCCGATCACGTTCATTGTGATCATGCAACGCCATGGTTTTGCTGGTAATTTGATATTGCTGCAATAAGCGTCCGCTATGACGGGTATCTTCCGCAGCAATAATATCCACAGCTGCCAATACTTCCAGCGCACGCTGGCTGACATCAGCCAGGTTGCCAATAGGTGTCGCTACAACGTACAGGACACCCTTATCAACCGACGCTTTACTTTGTTTTTCAACTTCCTGAGAGTTGCTGTTTGACACTTTGGTACCTCATCCACATACTTTCCAGTTCATGTTGAATCTAACACAAAGCTTTCTGCGACTCAGGCCTTCTCTGCTCAGGCCAAACTCCCCGTCACGCCGTCTGATATCCCTCAGTTTGCTCATTGTACTGCTCACCAGTTGTGCGACGGGTCCCCGCGCCCCTGTTGAAGAGGTTGACCTGGAAACGGGGGAGCGTCTCAGCAAGCTTGAACAAAATGTGATTGATGGGCAGTTCCTCGACGCAGCACTGGCGTACTCCAAACTGGCATCATCAAGCCAACAACCTGAGAAGAGCCATTACTCACTGCGCGCAGCTGAATTACTTATGGATGGCAATTACGTACCCCAGTCACTCCAGTTAATGAATGAGATCGACGGCACAACGGCAAGCCGGGATATCCAGACCCGCTTAGCTCTACTGGGGGCAAGAATCGATGCGGCTCGCCAACTGCCTGAAGATGCTCTGAAGAAACTGGAAACCATCAGCCCTTTGCTGGAGGACGAGACAGTCGGTTTGCAAACCACCTTCCACACGCTCCGCGCCGATATCTATATTTTACAAAATCAGCCTATTGGTGCAGCTCGTGAAAGGGTAATGCTTGAGCCATTATTGACGGACCCAGAAGCCATTCAAACCAACCAGGAAGCCATACTTACTGCTTTACAATCACTACCCTCGGAAACGCTTCGAAGAACTCAGGCCGTCGTAACACCAGATATTTTTACCGGCTGGATGGAACTGGCCAGTATTGGCCAAAGCGTAACGGACAGCCGTGGTGGCACCGATCTGGACAACTGGCGTAAACGCTACCCACAGCATCCTGCCCTGGATGTGATTATTGACTCAGTAATATCTGCCCGCCCCTTTGCGTTAACCTTACCAACGCAAATTGCGCTTATTCTGCCACTGAACAATCGCTTCGCTAAAGCCGCCGGCGCCATTCGAGATGGTTTTCTCGCTGCCTATTATGCGCAACCAGCCAACACAGAAGGCCCCAGCGTCATCGTACCCAGCGTCAGGATTTACGACGAAGGTAACAATCCGGAAGATATTGATTTTGCCTACGCACAGGCTGTTAACGATGGTGCAGAATTCGTGATCGGCCCTCTAAACAAAGAAGCGGTCAACCAGCTTGCCCGCAAAGATGAATTACCGGTACCCGTACTGGCATTGAACTTCAGCGAACAACAATCAGATAAGCAACCTGAACAGTTCCCCGCTAACTTTTTTCAAATGAGCCTGTCCCCAGAACAAGAAGCAAGACAGGTAGCTGAACACGCCTGGCTTGATGGGCACAGCCGTGCCGCAATTATTACTCCGACCACAGCCTGGGGTACACGAGTAGCCAAAGCATTCACTGAGCGTTGGTTACAATTTGATGGCAGGGTGGTAGAAAAACAAACCTACGACCCCAAAAAAAGTGACTACTCACTACCCATTCGTCGTTTACTAAATGTGGATGACAGCGAAAATCGCAAACGAGATTTACGACGTACACTTGGGCAAAAAATCGAATTCATTCCGCGCCGCAGGCAGGACATTGACTTTATTTTTATGGCTGCATCATCACGCCAGGCGCGACTAATTAAGCCACAATTGCGTTTTCATCATGCGCCAAAAATTCCAGTCTATGCAACTTCACACAGTTATGGTGGCACCGTAAACAAGGAAATGGATCGAGACATGGATGGCGTGCTGTTTTCAGATATGCCCTGGACACTCGCCAGCCATGATGCGGATAACAACCTGAAATCCAGTCTACGAAAAAATTGGCCCGAACGAGTAAAGCGCTATTCACGCCTGTACGCCCTGGGCATCGACGCTTACCACGTCATTAGCCAACTCAATACACTGCGACGAAATCGGGCAACCTATTTCAAAGGTGAAACCGGCGATTTGTCACTGGACATCAACAATCGCTTACAAAGGCACTTGATATGGGCCAGGTTTGAGCGTGGTGTTCCTCAGGTGCTTAATGAATTTTAACGCATAACTCGTTCCGTCATAGTCAAAAAAGAAAATGCCTACAGGTAACTCTAAACAAACCGGCCAACAAGCAGAAGATTCCGCATGCCGCTATCTGATGTCGCAAGGTTTTGCGCTGGTTGAACG
>JAUWVK010000070.1 GCA_030617485.1 Gammaproteobacteria bacterium | reverse complement strand
GCATTGGCAACATCGTTGGCGCCCACACCCCAGGCCATAAAGAAACCAAACAGACAGGCCAGGATGATAAAAATCGTTCCGTATTCCATGATCTTTATCCCCGCTATCGAGCTAACATTAGTTCAAGGCGGCTTCCTACCCGTTGTGATAAATCTCCCAGATCTCCGATCCAGTCAATAATGCGATACAGGAACATGACTTCTACAGGGTTGAGTTCAGTTTCAATGGCAAACAGTTCGTTGCGAACTTCGACTTGAATTTTGTCCGTATCACTTTCGATCTTGTCGAGGGTTTTGATCATGGATTCGACTAGTTCGACTTCCTTGCCACGGAAACCGGTTTCCACCAGCTCATCAAGTTCGTTAACAGCTTTTTGCGCCTGTTCCGAGGCATCAATAGAGCGCTGGATAAATTCTTTTAGCAGAGGGCCAAAATTTGCCGGAAAAACCATTTTGCGACCAATAATAAGGCCGGTTATATCTTTGGCCTTGTTGGCAATTTTGTCCTGCATGGTAAGGACTTCTAATAAATCTCGTCTTGATACAGCCATAAACAGGCTCTTGGGCATATTAAGCCTCAATGCGCGTTTTAGGTCATCAGCTTCATTTTCCAGGCGGGCGATTTCACTCCGACATTTGATGGCATCATCCCAGTTTTCTGACAATACCGCATCAAAAAAAGGTGCAAGCTGAGTGATGCAAACCTGAACCTTTTCCATGTGTTGTTGCAGAGGATGAACTGGGGACCTGCCGAACATATTCGAAATAGTGGTAAATGCCACGAGGGGGCTCCTTTAATATCTTTTAGACATCGAACATAAAAACCGAAACCGGGTTATTTGTCTTTTTATTGTTTTACTGGCCAGCTTGCGTGCCAGGCTCCATACCAGTTGCCTATAATAGCGTGACTGGGCAGCTTCGGAAACAATATTGGCATGATGGGTTGTATCGTCATAAAACGGTAACATTAGCCCAGTCTAATAGTGTCATGCTTATTAGCTTAAAGGTTCATCATGAGTGATAGCACAATATTGGTAGTCGAAGACGAAGCGGCGATTCGTGACATGATTGGCATGAGTCTGGAACGGGCGGGTTTTCGCTGGTTTCCGGCTGCCAGTGTGGAAGAAGCCCGCGCCAGTCTTATGGATCACTCTCCCGACCTGATACTGCTGGACTGGATGTTGCCGGGCGTCAGCGGTCTGGATTTTGCCCGACAACTGCGTCGAGATGATAGTACCCGTGATTTGCCCGTGATTATGTTGACCGCACGGGATGCTGAAGACGACATGATTCGGGGTCTGGAGAGTGGTGTAGATGATTACCTGACTAAACCGTTTTCCCCTCGGGAATTGATTGCTCGTATCAATACCGTATTGCGACGCGTGGGCGGTCACACCGATGATGCGCCTATCATCCTGGGTAAACTCACTCTGGATCCTGCAAGTCACCGAGTCAAAGTGGGCGAAGAAAAGCTTACGCTGGGGCCAACGGAATTTCGTCTGTTACGTTATTTTATGCAACACCCGGATCGAGTGTTTCGACGAAATCAGTTGCTGGATCATGTGTGGGGACGCAGTGTATACATTGATGATCGTACCGTGGATGTGCATATTCGTCGTTTACGAAAAGCACTTGAACCTCATGGTGTGGATGGGATGATCCAGACGGTGCGTGGAACGGGTTATCGGTTCTCTCTTCAACCATAGGCAGTGAAAATATAGTGTCTAATCCCTGGGTTCGTGAATTGTGGCGTATGGGCGTGCTTTTTGGTGGCGCGTTACTGTTTGGCTGGTGGCTAGGCGTTCCTCATGGTGCGTTTACCGTGGCGTTGATAATTTATCTGGGTTGGCATCTCTATAATCTTTATCGCCTGGAACGGTGGTACTACCGCCGCAAAAAAACGTTACCACCTGATGCGCCTGGTATCTGGGGCGAGGCCTTTCATCACATTTATCAATTACAAAAAAGTAACCGGCAACGGAAAAAGCGTCTGAGCTCTATTTTGTCGCGATTCAAAGAATCCACTGCCGCCATGCCGGATGCAACGATTGTGTTATCAGAAGATGACAATATCGAGTGGTTTAATAAGGCAGCAAAAACTTACCTGGGGCTCAAAACAAAACAGGATGTGGGTCAACGAATCGATAACCTGATTCGCAATCCTCGTTTTGTTGATTTTTTATCGGGCGGTGATTTTTCTGAACCGCTGGAATTACCATCACCATTGGATGATGAGCGCACTTTTGCTTTTAGAGTAGTGCCATACAGTAAAAATCAGAAGCTTCTAGTAGTGCGTGACATTACCCGCATTAAACGGTTAGAACGTATGCGCAGTGATTTTGTTGCCAATGTTTCACATGAATTGCGCACCCCGCTTACCGTAGTGTCTGGTTATCTTGAAAATATGATAGATGATCAGGAAGGCGATACAGATTACTGGAAAAAATCTCTGCAGCAAATGCAGGGGCAGACCGCACGCATGACGCGTCTAGTCGAAGATTTATTGATGCTTTCAAGGTTGGAGGATGAAGAAAGGCCCTTGCTTCATGACGTGGTTGCTGTGCCAGCAGTGCTTTCAGCATTGATCGAGGATACAAAAATACTGAGTGGTGATAAACATCATCAAATTACACTGGATTCCGATCAATCGCTCTGGATGAGTGGCAGTGAAAAAGAATTGAGTAGTGTTATTTCGAATCTGTTATTCAATGCTGTGCATTACACGCCAGAGAAAGGTCGTATTGATGTGCGCTGGTTTAACAAAGATGACAAGGTGATTTTTGAGGTGAAGGATGATGGTATCGGAATTTCTCCGGCTAACCTTAACCGCCTCACCGAGCGTTTTTACCGAGTTGATGCTGGGCGTTCGCGAGAGGCGGGTGGCACAGGTCTGGGTCTGGCGATTGTAAAGCATGTGCTGGATCGTCATGGTGCAAAACTGGAAATTGACAGTTCTCCTGGTGTGGGTAGTACTTTCCGCTGCGTGTTTCCTGAAACACTTGCTGTCCACAGAGAATCTTTCTGATCTCGAACAAGGTTGTCACTAAACTGTCATATTAGGTTCACTTTGTTGTCACAATTCATCGCCATACTTCTGGGCAAGTCATTTGAGTAAATGACTCAAAGACATTTAATTATTAATGGAGATATTACAAATGAAAATCAAAGCACTTGTTTCAGCGCTTGGGTTAGCATCAGTGGTTGTTGCATCAAGTGCAGCGTTTGCTGGAGCAAAGCTGGACGTAAACCTGCCTGTTTATCAGAAGTCTAGTGGTGTATCCGGCAACCTTTCAAGCGTGGGTTCCGACACATTGGCTAATTTGATGACATTGTGGGCCGAAGAGTTTAAGCGTGCCTATCCTAACGTTAACATTCAAATTCAGGCAGCTGGTTCATCTACTGCACCACCAGCACTGACTGAATCGACCTCTAATCTGGGCCCTATGAGCCGGAAAATGAAGAGCAAGGAAGTAGCGGCTTTTGAGAAAAGATATGGTTATAAGCCAACCGCCATTCCGGTGGCAATAGATGCTCTGGCAGTTTATGTGCATAAAGATAATCCGATCAAAGGCATGACCATTGCGGATGTGGATGCCATATTTTCTTCGACACGCAAGTGTGGTGGTAAGCAAGACATAAAGTCCTGGGGTAATCTGAACATGACAGGTTCCTGGAAGAATCGCAGTATCCAGATTTACGGACGTAATTCTGTATCAGGAACTTACGGTTACTTCAAGAAAAAGGCTTTGTGTAAAGGCGATTACAAAAACAACGTCAACGAGCAACCCGGTTCAGCATCTGTCGTGCAGTCTGTTTCTAGTTCGCTGAATGGCATTGGCTACTCAGGTATCGGCTACAAAACTTCTGGAGTGAAGGCTGTACCGTTAGCGAAGAAGCCTGGCAAACCTTTTGTTGCGGCAACACCGGAGAATGCGGTTAGTAAAAAATATCCCTTGTCACGATTTCTGTATGTTTACGTGAACAAACATCCCAATAAGCCATTGGCGCCGCTGGAACGTGAATTCATTAAACTTGTATTATCCAAATCTGGCCAGCAAGTGGTGATAAAAGATGGCTATATTCCATTGCCCAGTAAGGTGGTGAAAAAGGCCCTGAATAGTATCAAGTAGTATTATTACGCAAGTTAATAAACTGGCAGTATCAGGAGCCCCGCATTTGCGGGGCTTTTTTTATGTGTCACTAAAAATTCATCTAAGAGTAATCGTTTAGTCATGTTTCGTTATTAGAATTCTTTTTCGAAAGCAAAAAATAGAAAAGGAGAAAGCTATGTTTTTTTACATTAAAGAATGGCCTGATGGAACGGCGACACTGATGGCTAAAAATGGGGTTGTGTTGTGGACTTTTCACAGCGCGGAAGAGGCTCAGCAGGTTTGCCGAGATTGGTATCAGGTTCATGAGGAGAGTGAGGGTTGTTGTGTTGATGGGTTTAATGCGGATGAAGAGGATCTGGATCTGGATCTGGATCTGGATCTGGATCTGGATCTGGATCCAGGTTGTGGTGCATGCGCGGTGATTTAAGCTGTTAAGTTGAATAAATAATCCTGCTGTTGCATGACTTTTATTTAAAACAAGAGTGGCCGTGATGGGTAGATTTTGGGTTGTAATACTTGAATTATGGCAGGGCCAGGTAGTATCCGAATACCATCCATAACATATTGTTTTATATGATATATTTTCTTGTCACAAAACTGTCATAAAGCTCCATTATCATTGTTCGATGTCCAACCTCCAGACTTCTGTTTTACCTCCTCTCGATAGCCCTGAAAGCCAACGCCGGCGTCGCTGGCGTATGTTCAAAGATCGGGCTGCATCCTACGGTGTGGCGATTGGTGGCTTAAGCGTTGTTATCGCTATTGTGCTGATTTTTTTCTATTTGATGTATGTGGTCTTGCCGCTGTTTTCCTCGGCGTCGGTAGAACGTGTAGCAGAGTACGAAATGCCTGGTGAGGGTGGTGCTTCTCTTTATCTGGCGATGGAAGAGCAGGCGGAGATTGGCTTTCGACTAACCAAAACGGGTAACGCACATTTTTTTAATACCCATAATGGCGAGTTAATTGACGACATCGCTCTGGAAATTCCCCCTGGTGGAGAGATCAGCAGTTTCGCTGCCGGTGAGCAGGAGGCAACCCGCCTGGCTCTGGGCTTTACCAACGGCAGTGCGCTGGTCATTCGTCATATTTACAAGGTGACCTATCCCAATGACAAACGGCTAATCACTCCGGCGATTGTTTATCCGCTGGGTGAAGAACCATTGGAAATCGATGAAAGTGCCGAAGCCCTGATTCATGTTGCATTCCAGGAAAGCGAAGAAGAAGCCACCCTGGTCGCTCAGACGCAAGATGACCGGTTGCTGCTGACGCATTTTGCCAAGGAAGAATCTTTCACTGACGATCCACCTGAACTTGAGCGCCAGCAAGTGGTGCTGGATTCGCCAGAGACTGAAGTTTTAAAGCTTCTGCTCGATAAAGAGCAACGCAATCTTTACATTGTGACTATTGATGGCGGCTTAATTCATGTGGATGTGAGCGACAAGGAAGATCCACAGCAGGTACAAAAACTTCATTTAGTGGATGCCGGATTGCAGATTACCAGCGTGCAGTTTCTCACTGGCGATATTTCATTACTGGTGGGTGATAGCAGCGGCCGAGTGGTACAATGGTTTAGTGTACGCGACGAACGTGGCAATGAAGTGCTCACTCCTATTCGTGATTTCTCGTTACAGTCGCGCAGTGCTACCAACAGTGAGAACAAGAGTGCCATCAGTGGCATAGCCTCAGAACATAGCCGTAAAGGGTTTGTTGCTGCCGATAAGCGTGGACGTTTAGCAATTTACCACACCACAGCTGAACACCTGTTGTTTGATGAGCAAGCTAGTGATGTTGCGATTGGTAAGGTAGCGGTGGCGCCTCGTGCAAATGCCATATTGGCTGAGGATATTGAAGGTCGTTTGAGTTTTTGGCAGGTGGATAATGAACATCCAGAAATATCGTGGACATCGTTATGGGGCAAGGTGTGGTACGAAAGTTATGAAGAGCCGGTTTATTCGTGGCAATCATCATCGGCCAGTAATGATTTCGAACCCAAGTTAAGCATTACGCCGCTGGTTTACGGCACCATCAAGGCAGCCTTTTATGCCATGTTGCTGGCCATGCCATTGGCCATTCTCGGGGCGATATACACCGCTTATTTTATGGCGCCACGCATGCGCCGTATTGTGAAACCCAGCATTGAAACCATGGAAGCATTGCCGACGGTTATTCTGGGTTTTCTGGCCGGACTCTGGTTGGCGCCATTGATGGAGGCCAACCTGCCAGGAATTTTTAGTTTATTGATTATTGTACCGGTGGGGGTGCTGGCATTTGCTTTTGTCTGGCATCACTTGCCGTCACGTATTCGTCACTGTGTTCCGGAAGGCTGGGATGCTGCATTGTTACTCCCCGTCATTTTACTGTTAGGTGCCTTTTCGTTTGGATTAAGCGAACCTTTAGAAGCGCTATTGTTTGGTGGTGACATGCGCGCCTGGTTACAAAGTGAATTAGGCGTTGGTTTTGATCAACGAAATGCGTTGGTCGTCGGTCTGGCGATGGGCTTCGCGGTGATCCCGACCATTTTTTCTATTACCGAAGATGCCGTTTTCAGTGTGCCCAAACATCTTTCTGATGGGTCGTTGGCGTTAGGCGCTACCCCGTGGCAAACCCTGGTGTTCGTGGTCATTCTTACTGCCAGTCCGGGTATTTTTTCTGCAGTGATGATCGGCATGGGTCGCGCTGTGGGTGAAACTATGATCGTGCTCATGGCAACGGGCAACACTCCGGTGATGGACTTCAGTATTTTTCAGGGAATGCGCACCTTGTCAGCCAATATTGCGGTGGAAATGCCGGAGGCGGAAGTGGACAGTACCCATTACCGTGTTTTGTTTCTGGCCGCGTTGGTGTTGTTTGGTTTCACCTTTGTGTTTAACACCCTGGCAGAGATTGTGCGCCAGCGTTTACGACTTAAGTACAGCTCGCTGTGATGCTTGGCGTACCTCATAACATGATCGACAGTGAAATCATTAGCTCATGATTAAAGAATGGTTTAAATCAGGCAGTCCCTGGGTTTGGCTAACGGCCTCCGCAGTGAGCGTAAGCCTGATTCTGGTATTTGGTTTGCTGCTGCTGATTGCAGCACGTGGCCTGGGGCATTTTTGGCCTGCGACGGTGTGGGAATTTGATTACCAGAACCAGAGTGGTGACGTAACACGTCTGGCGGGCGAGATTCACGATGAAGAACTGGTTGGTGCCGAACGATTACGTGATGCAGGAATTCACGTAACCGGTGATGGAGAAGTAACGCGCTATCTTCTTAAAACTGGCAACCGTGATGTCAGCGGGCAGGATTTCCGCTGGATTGTTGATCCCAAAATTCAGCAGCGAGGAACGCCGGAAACCTTGATGGTTGTGGAGCGTCGCGAGTGGGGCAACCTGTATGGTTATCTCAATGCCGTGCAGGAAAATCAGCAGTCGATAGATGTGGGCGGTGATGCCTGGGAAAGTCTGCAGCAACGATTGGCTCGCGTTAATAAAATTTTTACTGAAATTCGTGAGCTTGAAAAAGGTGAGATTGGTGCCATTAACTATGGCCTGGAACGTTTGCGGTTACGCGAACGCGCGCTGGAATTAAAAGGCGATACCG
>JAUWVK010000091.1 GCA_030617485.1 Gammaproteobacteria bacterium | reverse complement strand
AAATTGGAGTCGCCCATTCGGTGGAATGCTGGCTGGATGAAAAACTGGTGGGTGGACTTTATGGCGTCGCTCTTGGTCAGGTGTTTTTTGGAGAGTCCATGTTCACCCGCGTCACCGATGCCTCCAAAATTGCTTTTGTGCATTTGGTAAAACAACTCACTTTATGGGATTTTAAGCTAATCGATTGCCAGATCACCTCCGCTCATCTGGAAAGCCTGGGAGCAGAAACCATTCACCGGGAACAATTTATTCAGCTACTGGACCAATACTGTGAAGCGCCGGGAAAACCTGGACCCTGGAAAATTGCAGATTCAGAACACCTGTTAAACCTTTCGCCACAATAATAGTGAAGCCGGTCTAATGAGCAAAGGTAATACCGGGACGACTGACCCCCATCAAAAGAAGGAACCCTTAAAAGACCTCGCCTTTTTTGCCACCCCGCCACATGACTGCGGATATTTACCCGATCGCTCTTCAGTCACTCTGTTTGCGGATCCCGAAGCACCCATGGATATGGAGTTGTATGGAGCCTTGCTGGAACACGGCTTTCGTCGCAGCGGGACTCATGTTTACCGACCCCATTGCCCCACCTGCAAATCCTGTATAGCAGCGCGCATTCCTGTTGAGCAGTTTCAGCCGAATCGCAGTCAAAAACGCTGCCTGCGCCGAAATCAAAGTCCGGACTCTGAAATTCAAACACACGCAACCAAACCTGCCTTCCATGAAGAACACTTCGCTCTCTATCGTAAATACATGGCCGCTCGACATACTGGCGGTGGCATGGACGACCCCAGCGAAGACAAATACATGGAGTTTTTAACCAGCAACTGGAGCAATACCGAATTTGTGGAATTCAGGCTCAAAAAACAGCTAGTGGCTGTAGCAGCAATGGATGTCCTGCCCCATGGTCTGTCCAGTGTGTACACTTTTTTCGACCCTGACCAGGCCGCACTCAGTCTCGGCCGCTTTGCCCTGATATGGCAGATAAACGAGGCTCAGCGTCGCCACCTGCCACATTTATACCTCGGCTACTGGATTCAGGATTGCCAAAAAATGCTCTATAAACAGGAATATAGACCCATAGAGCTGTATCTGGAAAACCGCTGGCACAGCTTTGACCGTCAACAGGAATTAGTCACCACAGCCGCCCCCTGAATCTAATCCCTGGAACCGCTCATCAGCTATATAAAACCACTCATCTGCTACCTGAAATCACTCCTCATGCTAATACCACCCTGGACGATAAACCGGGTAAGAACGACACATTTATACACTTTTATCACATGGGGCTAGCCGTATAGGCCTCCTGACCTGAAGGGGAAGGACATGTTGAGCTTCATTTATAACGTTAGCCAAAAGTTTGAACAGAAACACGGATACAGCCCTAATACGCTGCAAATGAATTACGCCCATCTGGAATGCCTTAAGCAGCAACTGGATAACCCAGCAGATTTTGAGTCTGTTACCTCTCTGCTGGGCATGGAACTGATTATAAATCAGGACTCTATCCACCCGACCGTTAGCTGGCATTCAGAACCCTGGAAACAGGCTCAATGCGCTTAATCTAACTGACCGAACAGCATCAAAATAACAGCCCGGACGCAATAAGCGTCCGGGCTTTTTTGTGGGGAACCTTGTTTCTTTTTGATACTTTGGGCATTTTAGGGCATTATCGCGCCAGAATTTGCATAGGAACCTCCTGGCACACGTACGTAAGAGTTAATAAAAAACAGATGGCAAAAGAAGAAAGTATAGAAATGGAAGGCACGGTCACCGAGACCCTGCCCAACACCATGTTCCGAGTAGAGCTGGAAAACGGTCACGTGGTCACCGCTCATATCTCGGGGAAAATGCGTAAGCATTACATCCGCATCCTTACGGGTGACTCTGTCACCGTGCAGCTCACACCTTACGATTTAACCAAAGGCCGTATCGTCTTCCGAGCTCGTTAGATTTTACTACTTCTAGCTTGAAGGGCTCAGCTGCAGAGCTCCGAATCCTTTTACTCCAGCCTTTAATTTATTTCAGCCCGGCCTTATTCAACCCATTTACCAGATGTTTTAGTTGCATCGGGTCTATAAAGGGAATGACCGGTTCAATAGTCGCAATTGAAATAGCCGGATCATCAAGACGTATCTGCTCTAACTGCCAACTGGCATCATCTGTACGCCCCTGATGTGCATAAGATGCCATTAACCATAGACGTGGCTCATGGGCATCCGGGTTTCTTTCCAGCGCATGTTCAAACTGTTTAATTGCACTGTCATAATCATGTAGGTTGAAGTAAATCTCACCCAGAATAACCTTGTAGGCCGACGGATGAAGTGGATTAAGACGCATGGCCTTTTGCATTTGCACAAGAGCATCCCTGGGTTTGGCAACATAGTTTAATGTCGTCGCCAGCAACCCGTACCCATCGGCATTATTTGGCTCCAGAGCAATGACTTTTTGCGACTCAGATAAAGCGAGTTGATATTGACGACTGATCAATGCAGTAAAACCGACAGCCCAATGAACTTGCGCAAGTTCATCATCCAGCTCAATAGCTCTTTGAGAGAGCTCTTCGGCACGCTTTAAATTTGTATCTCGCGTGTTGGTCCATCCAGCTAAAACATCATAAGCATAAGATAAGGCGAGGTTCGCATAAGCACGTGCAAAATCGGGGTCGAGTTCAATAGCCCGGTTGAAATGTTCTTTTGCTAACGCATTGCTTTCTTTCGAATACTCCCAGAAACGTTGCCAGCCCTGCAAAAAATGATCGTAAGCTTCAATATTATTGGTATATTTTCTGGCTAGTTGTTTCTGTTCGCGGTCACTTAGCTTTAATTGAAGGGCCGCAATAATTTTCGCGGTTACGTTGTCTTGCAGCGCAAAAACATCCCCTAGACCTCCGTCAAAGCGTTCCGCCCAAAGGTTGTGACCACTATTGGCGTCAATTAATCGAGCGGTAATGCGTACTTTATTGTTACTTTTACGCACACTGCCCTCTATTACATAGTTTACTGCTAATTCTTTTCCAATTTGACGCACATCTATAGAACTGTCCTTGTAGACAAACACGGTGTTTCTGGCAATAACACCAAGACCGGATATTTTCGACAGATCGGTAATTAAATCAGCGGTAATGCCGTCACTAAAATATTCCTGTTGAATATCTTCACTCATATTTTTAAACGGCAACACCGCAATTGTATTTTGCTGACTAAGTTCGGTGCTGGTGAACAGGTAAGGTAATTTGTCAAAAATTACGTAAGCCAAACCACCCGTAATTACACTCAATATGATTACCAATTGTAATCGCTGTTTGCCTGATTTAGCACTTCTGATGACACGAGCAGGCTCGGCCTTCTTTGATACGTTCACATTTTCCGTTGTTATGATATTTTCGGACTCTGCTGAAGAAACCGCAGCAATCAATCTGTAACCTTTTTTGGGTACTGTCTCGATATAGCGAGGATTCTTCGAGTCATCACCGAGCGCCTTTCGTAGCTTGATAATGGCAGTGGACAAAGAATCATACCCCACCACGCGATTGGCCCAGGCCTGATCCTCGATGGCTTCACGCGAGACAACCTGGCCCTGCTGCTTTGCCAAACACAACAACACAGCCATGACCTGAGGTTCAAGCTTGGTTTGCTCCGCGCCTGAATCACGCCCCGCACTAAGCCCAGAAACACGACCAAGACTGGGGTCAATGTGCCAATCACCTATACAAAAAGGAGGCTCATTGAGCGCATTTACATCATTAGCCATGGGCGACATCAAAATCCATTTTTATAAAAGCCAGCGCAACATATTGATATTATTAATATTCATATTAACTTCATGAAAGCTTCATGCTTCCACCGTAAATTTTCCCATATTTTTCCCTAGAGTTAATCACGGTCACACAACGTGTACAAAAACTATACAACTCAGCAAGGAGAAATATTATGACACATGAGGTCGCCATAGACACAAACGCACTACCCTCATCACTTGACACATCCATGGCAAAACGTGGGCTTGTTTTACTGTACGGATTAACAGGATATTTAGTCGGTCTGGTGAGCTTGTTGTGGTTTATCCTGGCCATGGGTGGGCTGGCACCTACCGCATTTAGCCCATTACAGAGCGCCTCAACCACTGGTGCCATTACAATAAATATTGGCTTGATTGTCCTATTCGGTTTGCAACACAGCATTATGGCGCGCCCTGGTTTCAAGACAATGATGCGTCGCTCAATGCCAAAGGCGACTGAACGTGCCACATTTTTATTACTCACAGGCCTGACGCTCATGTTTGCCATAGCATTTTGGCAACCGATACCCGGTTTAGTTTGGCAGGTAGAAAATACCAGCCTAATGGTTAGTTTATGGGCCTTATATGGACTGGGCTGGGCTTATTTACTGCTCGCCACCTTTGTCACCAATCATTTTGAGCTAATGGGGCTACGCCAAACTTACTTTTATGTTCGCAATTTACCTTATCGTAAGGTCAAATTTACCAACAAGTACATGTACAAATACAGTCGCCACCCCATGATGCTTGGCCTTCTGATCGGAATGTGGTGCGTGCCTGTCATGAGCATCTCACAATTTGTCATGGCATCACTGTTAACTTTATATGTATTTATTGGGATTTTCTTTGAGGAAAAAGACCTCATGAATGAATTTGGCGAATCCTACAAAAAATACAAAAAAGAAGTCGCTGCGTTAATCCCAAAAATTTACTAACATTTTGAAATACTGTTCTATAAATAACAAGAGAGTACAAACAAAAAGGCCGGGAGTTTACTCTCGGCCTTTTTTATAGGATTAAAATAATAAAGGGTACAGCGCCCTTTATTATTTACTGAAAATGTACCTACACTGGTTCGACGATTAACTCTTCTTCGTCGATAGTAAATTTCAGGCCATCGTCGCCGGCAGTAATCCTGACGACACCACCATTGGCCAGTCGGCCAAATAACAATTCTTCCGCCAATGGCTTTTTGATGCGTTCCTGAATAACCCGCGCCATTGGGCGTGCACCCATTTTTTCATCGTAACCGTGCTCGGCCAACCATTCGCGCGCTGATGCATCCACCACCACGGAAACTTTCTTCTCTTCCAGCTGCGCTTCAAGTTCAAACAGGAACTTATCCACTACAAATGCAATCGTATCCGTGTCCAGCGGCTTAAATTGAATAATCGAATCCAGCCGGTTGCGAAATTCTGGCGTAAACGTGCGCTTAATGGCTTCCAGGCCATCGGTAGAATGATCCTGTTGAGTAAAACCAATGGTGGCACGACTCATTAAATCTGCACCCGCATTAGTCGTCATCACAATAATGACATTGCGGAAATCTGCCTTACGTCCATTGGTGTCGGTTAAGGTGCCGTGATCCATCACCTGCAGCAACAGGTTAAATACATCCGGATGCGCTTTTTCAATTTCATCCAGCAGAATGACCGAGTGAGGATGTTTGTTCACTTCTTCGGTTAATAAACCACCCAGATCAAAACCCACATACCCCGGCGGCGCACCGATCAACCGTGACACGGTGTGACGCTCCATGTATTCGGACATGTCAAAACGAATGAGTTCTATACCCATGATCCTTGCCAGCTGACGAGTGACCTCGGTTTTACCAACACCGGTCGGCCCGGCAAACAGGAAGCTGCCGATAGGTTTATCTTCTGTTCCCAAACCGGCGCGCGCCATTTTAATCGCTGAGGCAAGCGTAGAAATGGCATCATCCTGCCCGTACACCACCATTTTAAGATCCCGATCAAGGTTACGCAGGCCTTCCTTGTCAGAAGCTGAAACCTGCTTGGGTGGAATACGCGCCATTTTGGCCACCACAGCTTCAATATCTTTTACGCCCACGGTCTTTTTACGCTTTGATGGGGGAAGCAAACGTTGCACCGCACCCGCTTCATCAATCACGTCGATCGCCTTGTCGGGCATATGACGATCATTAATGTAACGCGCTGCCAACTCTGAAGCGGTACGCAAAGCCTGATGGGTGAAACGCACTTCATGATGCTCTTCAAAACGTGATTTAAGCCCTTCAAGAATCAACACCGTTTCTTCCATGCTGGGTTCAGGTAAATCAATCTTTTGGAATCGTCGTGCCAGCGCACGATCTTTTTCGAAAATACCGCGGTACTCGGTATAAGTCGTTGAACCAATACATTTCAACTCACC
Source organism: Gammaproteobacteria bacterium (assembly GCA_030617485.1). Next base: position 288 of record JAUWVK010000091.1, on the reverse strand, counting down.
TGACGCCAGCACCGGTTTAATCAGGTTGGAAGCATCCATGGCGCCACCGGAAGCAGCGCCTGCACCGATGATGGTATGAATTTCATCAATGAATAAAATTGCGCCCTCTTCTTTGTGTAATTGCGCCAGCACTGCTTTGAGGCGTTTTTCAAAATCACCGCGGTATTTGGTTCCCGCAAGTAGCGAGCCCAAATCAAGAGAATAAATCGTAGAGCTGGCCAACAGTTCTGGAACTTCACCATCGACAATTTGTTTGGCAAGACCTTCGGCAAGCGCCGTTTTACCCAC
>JAUWVK010000170.1 GCA_030617485.1 Gammaproteobacteria bacterium | reverse complement strand
AAGCTGAGGAAAAAAGTAAAACCGAAGCAAAGGCCAAAGCCGAAGTCGTGGAAAAAGCAAAATCACATATTGGCGAAATAGCGGAACTGCAAAAAAAGCTTAAGACAGAAACCGAAAAAAGACTAAAGGTTAAAGATAAATTAAAAGCAATAAACGATGGTGTAGAGCGTGAAGGTGACTTTTATCTTTTTACTTTACGATTGATTCCACTGTTCCCGTTTTTTGTGATTAATCTTGTCATGGGGCTTACTCCCATGAAGGCCTGGAGGTTTTATCTGGTCAGTCAGATTGGCATGTTGCCGGGTACCATCGTGTTTGTGAATGCCGGTAGTCAGTTGGGCTCGCTGGAGTCGCTGGCGGGAATTTTATCGCCCGGTCTGATTTTATCATTTGCTTTACTGGGGATTTTCCCGCTTATTGCTAAAAAGGTGGTGAGTTATATCAAAGCCCGTAAGGTTCTCAGGCAATATAAAAAACCAAAACAATTTGATTATAATTTGGCGGTCATTGGTGGTGGTTCTGCAGGGCTGGTGTCTTCTTACATAGCCGCTGCAGTAAAAGCCAAAGTAGTGTTGATCGAAAAACATAAAATGGGTGGCGATTGTTTGAATACTGGTTGCGTGCCCAGTAAAGCGCTGATTCGTTCTGCGAAGATGTTGAGTTATGCCAAACGTGCCCAGGACTTCGGCTTCAAAAAGACGGAAATTGAATTTGATTTTTCTGCGGTAATGGAGCGCGTGCAGCAGGTAGTAAAGAAAGTAGAACCTCACGATTCAGTGGAGCGTTACACGGGGCTGGGTGTGGAGGTTAAACAGGCTGAAGCAAAATTAATTTCGCCTTATGAAATTGAAGCATGCAATTCACAAAATTCGTGCGAACGATTTACGGCAAAAAATATCATTATAGCGACGGGTGCCCGACCTGCAGTGCCGTCAATCCCAGGGCTCGATAAAATTGACTACCTCACATCGGACACCATCTGGGATTTACGAGAACAACCTGAACGATTACTGGTATTGGGTGGCGGCCCGATTGGTTGTGAGTTGGCGCAGTGTTTTCAGCGTCTGGGTTGTGAAGTGTCGTTGGTGCAACGAGGCGCACGCATTATGGAGCGTGAAGATGTGGAAATTTCCGAGATGGTGGCCAGTAATTTTCGCGAGGAAGGTATGCGGGTTCTCACAGGTCACTCGGCAGAGCGTTTTGAAGTAGAGGGCGATCAACAATTTATTGTGTGTGAAAACGAAGGTAAGGAAGTTAGGTTTGGTTTTGACCGCGTGTTAGTGGCTCTGGGTCGGCAGGCCAATACCAGCGGTTTTGGGCTGGATGATATGGATGTGAAGCTGGCCAAACGCGGCACCATTGAAGTCGATGAATTTCTGCGCACCAATTACCCGAATATTTATGTGTGCGGTGATGTGGCGGGCCCATATCAGTTTACTCATACCGCGGCTCATCAGGCCTGGTATGCAGCGGTGAACGCCCTATTTAGTCCATTGAAATCATTTCGTGTGGATTATTCGGTAATCCCCTGGGCCACGTACACAGATCCTGAAGTGGCGCGTGTGGGTCTCAATGAGCTGGAGGCAAAAGAAAAAGGTATTGAGTATGAGATCAGCACTTATGGCATTGATGATCTGGATCGTGCCATTGCAGATAGTGAAGATCATGGGCTGGTTAAAGTCCTTACAGTGCCAGGCAAGGATAAAATTCTGGGTGTGACAATTGTTGGTAGCCATGCGGGTGATTTAATAGCCGAGTTTGTAATGGCAATGAAGCATGGTTTGGGTCTGAACAAGATACTGGGCACCATTCATATTTATCCCACCATGGCTGAGGCCAACAAGTACGTTGCCGGTGTGTGGAAAAAAGCACATCAGCCAGAAAAATTATTGTCCTGGGTGAAGCGTTTTCATGCCTGGCGTCGTGGATGATTCCAGGTGGCTCAGAAGTAAACCAACGATTCTGGGAGCATAAAACCCTTGAGGAAATGACATCATCAGAGTGGGAAAGCCTCTGTGATGGGTGTGGTAAATGTTGTTTACACAAGCTGGAAAATGAAGACACTGGAGAAGTGTTTGTTTGCAACGTGGCTTGCCGTCTGCTTGATCTTGAATCCTGCCAATGTAAAGACTACCCAAACCGTAAACAGTTAGTACCGGACTGTACGGTACTAACACAGGGTAAGATAAAAGAGTTTCACTGGTTACCCGTTACCTGTGCTTACCATCTATTGGCGGAGGGCAAATCGCTGCCTGAATGGCATCCTCTGTTAAGTGGTTCGTCGGTTTCAGTACATGAGGCTGGTATCTCAGTGCGTGGTCGTGTGATAAGTGAAGGCGATGCCGATGATTTACAGCTGCATATTACTGATTGGGTGCTGTGATGTTTGCCTGTAATTTATATGCGAATCAAAATGTTTTAGAGCGCTACTTATAGAACATAGTCGTTAACTGCTGATACTCTCTGTTCATAAACAGGAGAGAAGCAATGGCAGATTCAGATCAGGGCTCAGGCCAGGAAAAGACAGATAAAGTCACCCGTGAGATTCGCATTAATCCAGTAGTCCCTACGGAATCCGTACTGGTTGCCACGGCACGCGGCATGCGCCCGAAACAGGCTGAGCAGGCCGCACCACGTGATACGCGCGCACACGTCGATACCTGCCCGTTCTGTACCGGCAATGAAGACATGACCCCGCCGCAAATTTCCACCTATCCCAATGATGAAAACTGGGAGATCCGCATTGTTGAAAATCTGTATCCGGTGTTGGGTGATGACCAGCCGAGATCCAGCTTTTCTTTTGGTCTGCAGCAAGCCATTGATGGTTATGGCCGCCATGAAGTGATTATTGATCACGATCATCACGGTATCGGTTTTCATGAAATGAGTTCAGAGCATCTGGCCATGTTGTTCGGTGCCTATCGTGATCGTATTAAAGAGCTATATGCTTCTGATGACCGTTTGCGTTACGTGCTGGTGTTTAAGAATTATGGGCCAGCGGCAGGAGGCAGTATTCCCCATACCCATAGTCAAATTATTGCGACACCAGTAGTACCCGAAAACGTACAGTCTGAAATTCACCATAGTCGAACCTATTTTGAAAAAAATCACCAATGCATATTTTGTTCACTCATTGATGAGGCGCTGACCT
>JAUWVK010000151.1 GCA_030617485.1 Gammaproteobacteria bacterium | reverse complement strand
ATTGGCTCTTTGATAGTTTTGATTCTCTTTACAGGTGCTGCTGCTTTCTTTTTGGATTTCTTTTTAGCTGCCATTCGGCAATCTCCCTAAGGTTGAATTGTGTGTATAAACTTGTGGTGGTGTGTACTTGTAAAATAATTTGCGGTAATTAATTTGTCTGATCTTTTGCCCTACTTAACGACCGGACACTAACAATAATCGAATTTAGAAAAATGACAATCGTTTTTTGCCTTTTTTTATAGACTTTTTTGCATTTATTGCAAAATCACGCTTTTGTAAATAAGTAAATTAATTCGTGCCAATATGTGATGAACGCCTTAACATGGAATGAGTTTAGCAGTAGCATATTGCATGCCTACTGAAACAATGGGAATGATGCTGAAATGAGCAACAAACCTAAGCCCTATGATTCTACTCGTAAAAAACCTTCTGTAATCCACTCAGAACTGATCGCGAGCACACGAATATTCCGTGTACAGCAACGTGATTTACAATTCTCAAACGGTATTAAAGTAAGCTATGAGCGCCTGGTAGGGTCAGGTAATGGGGCTGTGCTGATTGTCCCCATGCTGGACAACAACACTGTTTTGCTCATTCGCGAATACGCTGCGGGCGTGCATCGTTACGAACTTGCATTACCCAAGGGCAAAATTGAGGCTAATGAACCCTTGCTCGAAGCGGCTAACCGCGAGATCATGGAGGAAGTTGGCTATGGCTCAAAAAAGCTCAGCCATCTAACAAGCTTCACGGTTGCGCCTGGTTACCTGAGCCATGAAACACACATTGTACTGGCAGAAAACCTTTACGAAAAAAAATGTGATGGTGACGAACCGGAAGAAATGGAAGTTGTACCCTGGCAATTAGATCGATTACCGGAACTCTTATCTCAGGAAGAGTGCACAGAAGCACGCAGTATTGCTGCCCTGTTTTTGGTTCGCGATCTCATGGCAACACGTACACCTTAAACCCACAGATCCTTAACGAGTTCTTTACCCGGTATTTCTATGGCATCCACAAACAATTACTCTCTTGACGATATTATCCGTTTATCGATAGATGCGGGAGATCGTATTATGGAGGTGTACAACACGGATTTTGATGTTGTGCAAAAGTCGGATGATTCCCCAGTCACCGCTGCCGATATGGCGGCGCATCACACCATTGTTGATGGATTAGCTGAATTAACACCGGATATTCCGGTACTTTCCGAGGAATCCGCCAAAATCCCTTTTGAAGAACGCAGCCAATGGCAAAAATACTGGCTAGTGGATCCACTCGACGGCACACGGGAATTCGTCAAACGCAACGGCGAATTCACCGTTAATATCGCGCTCATCGACAATCATAAGTCTGTACTTGGTGTTATTTACACGCCTGTAACCGGCGAGCTTTATTACGCCGAACGCGGAACCGGAGCCTATAAAAAATTACCCGACGGCGAGCCGGTAAAAATCAGCTGCCGGAAAAAAGAACCTCAAAGCACCATCATTGCGGGCAGCCGTTCACACCTTGGCGACTCGCTTATCCGTTTTCTGGAGCGCGTCGGGAAATATGAAATGATCCCCATGGGTAGCTCCCTTAAATCCTGCCTGGTGGCCGAGGGCCGTGCTGACATTTACCCACGGCTGGGGCCGACATCTGAATGGGATACAGCAGCAGCGCAGTGCGTTGTCGAAGAAGCTGGCGGCGTGCTCACTACCACCGATATGAAACCCATGCGCTACAACACAAAAGATTCCCTGCTTAATCCTCACTTTCTGGTCATAGGCGACCCTGATTTTGACTGGGCCTGTTTTCTTTAAAACGCTGCTATTCACCTGAATTTTTCGCTTAATTTGGGGTCTATTCCCTGTCGCACACCATTTGTTTGTGGCACCATATGCGGAAATTTCAGCCGTTTATTACATAATTCTTAATTCGTACAATTTAAAAAGGACATCCCGTGGAATCAAAATCAATTTTTACACGCACATTATTTACAAGCTTACTCACCATTCTATTTGCCGGAACGGCCGTAGCAGCAGACTCAAAACCCACCACAGAAAAAGAAAAATTTAGTTATACCATTGGGTTTCAAATTGGTCAGGGCTTTAAAAGAGACGGGCTAGATGTTGACACCAAAAGCATGTCACAAGCCATTATGGATGTAATGAAAAATACAGCCCCTCGGCTTACGCCAGATGAAATGCGCTCTACCATGCAAGGGGCCCAGAAAAAGTTAGCGGCCACAAGGAAAGTTAAAGCAGATAAAGCAAAAGCAGTTGGCGACAAATTTCTCGCTAAAAATGGAAAAAAAGACGGCGTCATTACCCGCAAAAGTGGCCTGCAGTATAAAGTCATCTCTACCGGTAAAGGCAAACAACCTAAAGCCACCGATTCCATTACTGCACACTACAAAGGCTCTTTGATAAACGGCACTGTATTTGACAGCTCATATAAACGCGGCGAACCCGCCACGTTTAATGTCGGCCAGGTGATTAATGGCTGGAAAGAAATACTACCGCTAATGAAGGAAGGCGATAAATGGCAGGTGTTTATTCCCTCTGATCTTGCCTACGGTGAACGCGGTCAGGGCCCTACTATCGGTCCAAATGAAGCATTAATTTTTGATATCGAACTGATCAAAGTTAACTAATACATTCATAACCTGAAATGTTTTACCTATAAAAAGTGGGTAGCAACACCTTTGAGCAGTACTTGCTGAAGGTGTTGCTGCTTTACCCAACAGGGCTCAGTGAATTTGAGCTCATCCAGAAACTTGAAGCCGAGGGCCAGCCTGGCTTCGAAACAGACTGCCTTAAAGGCAATCTGTCATTATTCCAAACCCACTTCTTTTTATTTCACAGTCTCTATTTATTAAAAGAGCAGCTTAGAGAACAGTTCGATCTTAATCACAAACAGCAATATCGGCTGGAAATAAGTCCCCTTTGCATCCAGCTTATTCCGCTTAAAGAAAACAACGCTACTTCACTGGCCGAACACAACCCTCTGCGCGACTACTATCTTGATCTCAATAACCTGAAGGAAGTTAACGAAACGGAAGTTAACCAGCTATTTACACGGTTCTGGGAACGGTTTATTACTAACGATGAACGAAGAGATGCATTAAAAGAACTGGAACTGCAAGATCCGGTGGACTGGCCAACAATCAAGAAACAACACCGACGGCTAGCTATGCAGCATCACCCGGATCGAGGCGGTGATGAAGAGCGCCTTCAGGCGATTAATGCTGCTATGGAGTTATTGGCCAAAGATTCACGCCATTCCCGCAATAAAAAAGCCTGAATCCGTTACATCTATTCACCAGCAGTTCAAAAAAGCTAAATTTGTACTTCGCGTAAGCGCTTGGCGGCGGCTTCGGGACTAACGGTGTTCACAAATAAACCAGAACCCAATTCAAACCCGGTAGGAATACTAGTGCGTGGGCATATCTCAAGATGCCAGTGATAGCTTTCTGTCATTTTTTCATCAACACCGCGTGGCAGAGAGTGTAGAAAATGATTGTATTGCACGCCACCCAATACAGCATCCAGGCGAGCCATGGTGCGCTGCATTAAACCACCCAGATCATCCAGCTCTTCATCGGTGATATTTTGATAATCCGCTTCATGATGTAAAGGGAAAATATGCACTTCCCACTCATACTTACTCGCAAAGGGTTTTATGGCAATAAAATGCTCTGTGCGCTCAATCACGTACTGCCCTACATCCAGGCGATGGCGCACCTCTCCAGACTCGCGATCATAAACTGTCGCCTCAAAGGTCAATGCCTCATCAATGAGCGAACAAAATATGCATTGGTGATTTTTTTCAAAGTAGGTTCGGCTGTGATGCAGTTCAGACTGCACATTTTCCGGCACCACGGGTGTCGCAATAATCTGGCTATGGGTGTGGGGAATACTGCCGCCCGCTGCTGGCCCAAAGTTTTTAAATACCAACACATATCGCAGGCGATCATCGGACTCATACAACTCTTTGA
>JAUWVK010000128.1 GCA_030617485.1 Gammaproteobacteria bacterium | reverse complement strand
TTTACGCACAGCCATTACGCTGCGTGAAATCGAAGGAATGAGTTATGAGGAGATCGCTCAGACAATGGAATGTCCAGTCGGTACGGTGCGCTCACGAATTTTTCGGGCTCGTGAGGCAATAGATGAAAAACTTAGACCCCTGGTTGGTAATGACTAATGTTGATAATGACTAATGTTGATAATGACTAATGTTGATAATGACTAATGTTGGTAATGACTGTTGGCAAGATCTAGTATTGGCAAGATCTTGCAAAGAGTAAGAGGCGGTAACTGCTATGACGAATAATTCCAGAAATAATAAACCTGGCGCAGATCCATCGGGTGAACAACTTTCTTCTTTGGTGGATGGTGAGTTTGATGAAGCGATGGATGTCGAACAGCACCTTGATCATCTTATAGAAGACAGGGAAGCCAGGCATCGATGGGAACGTTACCACCTTATTGGTGATGCGCTAAAACGAAACCTGCCTCCCATTATTGATAACCAACTCGCTTCACGAGTAATGGCAGAGTTGGAAAATGAACCCACCGTATTAGCTCCCTCCCGTACAAAACTATTCCTAGGTAAACAAATGGCTGGTTTGGCCGTAGCGGCTTCTGTTGCTACCGTCGCAGTATTGGGAGTGCAGTTTATGTATAAAGAAGATGGTTTGGTGCCATCACCACAAATCGCACAGACTAATACTTCTATAATACAAGGCTCAAAATTACCGGCTAACAAGCAATTGCTTCGCAGAGATATCCAGACCGTCACTCAAACAATGAATCCAGTTAATCCGCGCGCACAACCATTATCGCAACCACTGGCCCAGCAACGTTCGACTCAAAATCTCAATCAATACCACCCTAATATTAATAAATATATACTCAATCATAATCAACGTGCAGCACGTGGTGTGGTTCAAGGTGTTGCTCCTTACGCCAGAATAATTACCTATCCTGATATGGAACGTATTGCCCGCCAGAATTATTTACAGAGCCAAAGTCAAAATCAGATGCAGAAATGATAGTAGGGCGTTCATTCTTTTTTCTTTTCATTTTTAGCCTGGGCAGCGGGATTGCTCAGGGCGCCAGTCAACCAGTGCTTGATGAGCTGATGCGTATGCAGCAGGCGCTACAAAATCTTAATTACCACGGCACGTTGGTTTATCTGCAAGATGGCCAGGTTCAGTCTATGCGGATTATTCATAAGGCTGGCAAAAATGGTGAGTACGAGAGGCTGGTTAATTTGAACGGTGTGGCCCGTGAGGTCATTCGTAAAGATGATGTTGTTACCTGTTATATGCCCGATAAGAAAAAGGTAACGGTTGGCAAGCGTCAATATAACCGCCATATGCTTTCCAAGTTGGTAAAGAATGATTTCAGTGCATTGCAGGAATACTATGAGTTTAAGTTAGAAGCAAAAGATCGAATCGCAGGAAGGAAAACCCAGCGGATACTTATCCAGCCTAAAGATAATTTACGATATGGGTATCGTTTGTGGTTGGACGAAAACAATGCCCTGTTGCTGAAATCAGATTTACTCAATGTTAATGGGAAAGTTCTGGAGCAGGTTATGTACGCGGACATTAGTATAGTAGATGACATACCGATGGAAATGTTAAAGCCAGCAGCAGCCAGTGATGGCTTCAGTTGGTTTGAGCATGCGCGTGAAAATAGTAATGGTCATGAAACTGTTGAAAGCTGGAAAATAAAGAGTTTGCCAAAAGGTTTTCTGGTTTCGTCGCATGTGCGGCAGGCTTTACCCGATAGCGATCAGCCGACTGAACAGTGGATCGCGACAGACGGGTTAGCTAGCGTGTCTATATATGTTGAGAAGGTCACCTCCAGTAATGATGTTTTTACGGGTGTTATGAAAAAAGGCGCCATGAATATATTTGGGTTAATGTTAAATGGTCATCAGGTAACCGTGGTAGGTGAGGTTCCAGCCAATACGGTAGAGATGATTGCTCACTCCGTTGCAATGATTAATTAGCCGCTATCCATTAGCTACTATCGATTAATCATTAATTTACGGTAACTAAAAGATGATTGAAGAATATGCACAGGTGGTAGGGTTTGAGGGTGACGACATCTGGGTGGAAACCCAGAGAAAAAGTGCCTGTGGTCAATGTTCTGCCAATAAAGGTTGCGGTACTGCAGTGCTCTCTAAAGTTTTGGGTAATAAGCGAAGCCGGGTTCGAGTGTTGAACCCTAAAGAGACGAAAGTGTCTATTGGTGATGAGATCGTTGTGGGTATAGAAGAGCAGGCACTGGTGCGAGGCTCGCTGGCCATTTACATGGCGCCATTGCTGGCATTATTTTTATTTGGGTTGTTGGGTGGTGTGCTTGCAGACCAATTTAATATGGTTAAGCCCGACACCCTTGTTATTGTTTTTAGTTTGTTTGGTTTAGGTTTAGGTTTTATGTGGGTAAAACGATTTTCAGGTGTAATTAGCAGTGACCCTCGATACCAACCAGTATTACTGCATCATGCGTCGCAAGCGAACGTATTAAAAACTAGTACGCAATAATAATCGATTTACTTTTAACTTTATATTAACTTTATAAGTAAGCTGTGCCATATTGATTGGCTATTAAAGACAGGATTATATATGAACATTATGAAAACTTATTTTGGCGGCCGATCCAGATATTCACGAAGCACTTATGGGGGAACTATTTATACGAGAACTGCTTATTCGAGAAATCTGGGCGTGAAAAAAATGGTTATTTTCACGAATGCCGCCATGTTTTTATTGGCTTCTATGTTTATGTCAGGTGCTGCACAAGCGCGAAATCTGCCCGAATTTACAGTCCTGGTAGAAAAATATGGAAGTGCCGTTGTTAACATCAGTACTACACAGAAAATTAAACATCCGAAGACCAGAATGATGCCGCGTGGTATTCCAGACCAGATACCCGAAGGTCCTTTTGGCGATTTGTTTCGGCATTTTTTTGATAATCCAGGCGGGCCTGGTGGCGGCAATGGTGAGCCAGAGCACTATAGCGCCAAGTCGCTTGGGTCAGGTTTCATTATTTCTGAAGATGGCTATGTGATTACAAATCATCATGTAATTAAGGATGCGACGGAAATCATTGTACGTTTGGTCGATCGTCGCGAACTGGAAGCCAAAGTTATTGGCAGCGATGAACGCAGCGATATTGCATTGCTGAAGCTGGAAGCCAAAGATTTACCCGTCGTCGCTATTGGTGACTCCAGTAAAATTAAAGTGGGTGAGTGGGTGTTGGCAATCGGTTCACCATTTGGTTTTGATCATTCTGTAACTGCTGGGATTGTGAGCGCCAAAGGTCGTTCTTTACCGGGTGGTAACTACGTGCCATTTATTCAGACAGATGTGGCAATTAATCCGGGTAATTCTGGTGGCCCATTGTTTGATCTTGATGGCAAAGTTGTTGGTATTAACTCCCAAATTTATAGCCGTACGGGTGGATTCATGGGTTTATCTTTTGCCATACCGGTTGATATGGCGATGCTCATTGTGGATCAGCTCAAGACAAGTGGCCATGTTGCCCGGGGTTGGTTGGGCGTCTTAATTCAGGACGTGACCCGCGAGCTGGCTGAATCCTTCAATATGAGTAAGCCTCGCGGTGCACTGGTTGCCAGAGTTATTCCGGACAGCCCGGCTGAAAAGGCAGGCTTTAAGGTGGGGGATGTGGTGCTTAGCTTCAATGGAAAAAATATTAATCGCTCTTCTGATTTACCGCCTATGGTGGGTGTTAGTCCAATAGGCAAAAAAGTGAAGGTGGAAATACTTCGCAAAGGTAAAACAAAGGTACTTAGGGTTAAGTTGGGTGAATTGCCTGAAGATGATACAAAAGTTGCTGGATCCAGTAACCATCCTGACGCAGATGACAGTCGCCTCAATGTGCTGGTGACAGATCTGACCAATGAGCAACGCACCAAGTTGGAAATTAAAGATGGTGGCGTTCTGGTAAATAAAATCAAGGCCGGACCTGCACGCAAGGCTGGAGTTCGCCGAGGGGATGTAATTCTTATGATTAACAATACAGACATCAAGAATGCTAAACATTTCAAGGAAGTAGTAGAAGGGCTACCAGCCGCTAAATCTGTGCCAATGTTGGTGCAACGACGGGGTGGACCGGTATTCCTTGCACTGAAGGTTCAGGATAAATAGCCCAGGCATCGTTCAAAGCTGAATATCTACTCAATGCCCACCTCTGGCCAGATAGTGCCGGGGGTGGGCATTTTGTTTCAGGCGGGGTGAAGATCGACTACAATGCCGCTCTGGGTGGGGTTTCTACCAGTTTGTAACTTCTAGTCACTAAATATTTGGGCGGTATTATTCAATGTCAAAGATGGAAAACATCCGCAATTTTTCCATTATTGCTCATATCGATCATGGTAAATCAACGTTAGCAGACCGGTTTATACAGGTGTGTGGCGGGCTGTCTGATCGAGAAATGTCCGATCAGGTTCTAGACTCCATGGATCTTGAACGAGAGCGTGGTATTACGATTAAGGCGCAAAGCGTCACTCTGAATTACACGGCGAAAAGCGGTGAAACCTATCAGCTGAATTTTATTGATACGCCAGGACACGTGGATTTCTCCTATGAAGTATCACGATCGTTAGCGGCTTGCGAAGGGGCGCTGCTAGTGGTGGATGCATCACATGGAGTAGAGGCTCAAAGTGTCGCGAATTGTTACACCGCTATAGAGCAGGGTCTGGAAGTGGTTTCCGTACTGAATAAAATCGACTTGCCTGCAGCAGATCCTGACCGGGTTATTCATGAAATTGAAGATATTATCGGTGTT
>JAUWVK010000031.1 GCA_030617485.1 Gammaproteobacteria bacterium | reverse complement strand
CAACAGCACAAGAAAGAAATCCTCGCGGTCTTTAATGACCGCCTGAGACGGGCATTCCCGGAAGGCTACAGAATATCCTCTGTTCAGTTTGGTCTTGATACGGGCTGGCATGAAGAACTCAAACTGCCGGGCGACGACAGCCCTGTTGTTACCTAAATCGTGACCTAAACCGTTACCTGAGGCTTTACACAAGGCATTCTACCCAGAAAAAAGAGGCCATGGTTCTATACCATGGCCTCCTACCCCCACCGGCTATTGACTAAAAAACCAGCTCAGGCAGTATGCTGCTAAACTTAAAGCCAGAATTAGAATAGAATAAGCACTCTTCAATTTACATCTAAACTCTATGACACCTGCTGAATACTGCCAGAATAAGGCCGCAAAAAGTGGCTCCAGCTTCTATTACAGCTTTCTGTTCCTTCCCGAAAAACAGCGTCTGGCCATCACTGCGCTCTATGCATTTTGCCGGGAAGTCGATGATGTAGTGGATGAATGTCGTGATATGGATGTTGCCCGCACCAAACTAAACTGGTGGCGAGAGGAAATTCGCAATACATTCAATAAAGATGCCACACCGAACCATCCGGTGTGCCAGCAGCTTAAGAATATCATCGAACATTTTGACCTTCCCCAGGAACATTTTCTGGAAATTATCGATGGCATGGAGATGGATTTACAGCAGACACGTTACGCCACCTTCACAGACCTCGCTCTTTATTGTTATCGCGTCGCCAGCGTAGTCGGACTAATGGCAGCAGAAATATTTGGGTACCAGGACAAAGAAACACTTAAGTATGCACATGACCTTGGCATGGCATTTCAACTCACCAACATATTACGTGATGTGAGAGAAGATGCCTCACGAGGAAGGATATACATACCCGCAGAAGAACTCGAAAAATTTGGCGTGTCAGAAAAAGATATCCTCAACCACCATTGCAATGAACCGATGCGCAAACTATTGAACTTCCAGGCAAAACGCGCAAGAGAATATTATGACAAGGCATTTTCACTTTTACCTGAAAAAGATCGTTACACCCAACGCACCGGTCTAATCATGTCCACAATCTATATGGCGACATTAACAACAATTGAAACCAGTAGCTGCCAGGTATTGGAAAAACGTGTGTCACTTAGCCCTATTCGTAAATTATGGCTTAGCTGGAAAACTGCACGACAGGAAAAACGGCGTTTCAATCGTTACCGTCGTCACGAAAAACAAACAACACCCAGCCAGTAAACCAACAATTTTTCATGACCCAAAAACTATCGCGGCAAAATTCAAGTAATCATGTTGTTATCGTGGGTGGCGGTTGGGCAGGTTTAGCCACTGCCGTTGAACTGACACGGCACAACATCCAGGTCACTGTCCTGGAATCCGCCAAGCAGCTTGGCGGCAGAGCCCGTAGCGTGCATTTGGATGAACTTCACGTTGACAATGGTCAGCACATGCTTCTTGGGGCATATGAAGCAACACTGGATTTGCTGCGCCAAATCGGCGTAAATGAGAATGATGTTTTTGAACGCCAGCCCCTTTCTTTACAATGGTTGCGTCCAAACGGAAAATCGGTTTCACTAAACACCCCAAAGTTACCCGCGCCTTTACATCTTGCCTGGGCATTGTTTAACGCCAAAGGGCTATCCTTTCACGATCGCCTATCTGCGCTGAAATTTTGCCATCGTCTTCAAAAAACAAATTTCACTATTGAAAAAGACTGCAATGTTGAAATTTTTCTTAAAGAAAACCAGCAGTCGCCTGATCTCATCAAAGCGATATGGGAACCCCTTTGCCTTGGAGCACTTAACACACAAATTCATGAAGCATCTGCACAATTATTTTTACGCACCCTGGGCGACAGCTTTAATCACTCGAGAAAAGATTCGGATATCTTATTAACACGAAAAAACCTGGGGGACATTTTCCCTCAACCCGCATCGGATTACATCGAAACCAATCACGGCAGCGTTCGACTTGGACAGCGAGTAACTGAAGTTAATATTAATAATGACACAATTAATGGCATTACATTACAGGAAGAACACATACCTTCACACTACGTTGTACTAGCTACACCTGTTTCTATTACAAATAATTTAATTGAAGATACAGCATCTTTACAGAACATTTCGTCACAACTTAAAGCCATTCAACATCGCCCGATTTGTACTGTTTATCTGCAATACTCTGAAAATACCAAACTCGATGGATTCCTTCGCGGATCCCTTGATACAACATCGCAGTGGATTTTCGATAGGGGTCTATACGAACAAAACGGACTTATATCAGTAGTTATCAGCGGTGAAGGCGAACACATGAAATGGGATAATAAAAAATTGTGTGATGTCGTGGAAAAAGAGCTGGCAAACCATTTCCCTCGCTGGCCAAAACCATCAGACAAACATGTTATACGTGAGAAACGGGCAACTTTCGCCGCTACCGTTGACATCAATCAACATCGGCCAAACACACAAACGCCTGTTAAAGGGCTGTGGTTAGCTGGCGATTACACTAATAATGGATTACCCGGTACACTGGAAGGCGCTGTCCGCAGTGGCATCCTATGTGCGCAACAAATCATCAAAGAACAACGAAGAGACAATAGTTAATCTGGCTAATTAAATAGTTATTAAGTTCGTATAAAACTCCTAATAAAATGACCATGAGAAATCAGTTTGAATAATACTCTATTGCATTCTTATTCAGCTCCTGAAGATTTGCTTAAAGATCGCGTTATCCTGGTAACGGGGGCTGGTGGCGCGATTGGAGGAGCTGCAGCATTTAGTTACGCAAAACATGGCGCTACGGTCATATTACTAGGTCGCAGCGAACAAACGTTGAATGAAACTTACGATATTATTGTCAACGCTGGATATTCAAAACCCATGCTGTGCCCACTAAATCTGGAAAATGCCACACCCGGGAATTACCAGGCACTGGCTGACAGCATTGAAAAAGAATTTGGTCGGCTGGATGGCATACTGCATGCGGCTGCTATGTTGGGCTCATTAACACCACTTGAACATTACGACCTGGCATTGTGGTCTCGTGTTATGCAAATTAATCTTAATGCACCCTTCCTGATAACCCGTACCTGTCTCAATTTACTAAAAGCCGCTGAAAATGCCTCGGTTATTTTCAGCGCCGCTGAAGTTGGTCTCAAGGGAGAAGCCTACTGGGGAGCTTATGGTGTTGCACATGCCGCTGTCGAAAACCTGGCTGAAATCTTTGCGGATGAACTCGAAGAAAATACCTCAATTCGCATCAACAACCTGGATCCGGGCCTTGTTCGTAGTCGACTCAGGGCATTGGCATTCCCCGGCGAAGATCCCAACACCCTGCCATCCGCAGACCAGATCATGCCTGCCTACCTTTACCTGATGGGCAATGAAAGTATCGGGACCACAGGAAAACGTCTCCTGGCTCAAGCCCATAAATAACCATCATTTTTATCAGTGTTTCCCCTATTCATTATTAACTTACTGATACAAAAACAAATTTTTGACATTGTATTATCAACATTGCGCCAATAGTTCGACTTAAACATATAATATTGATCAATATTCTGGAATCTAACCCCTATCTCCTCTCAATTTGTTCTTAATTTAACCATTTTCAAAAGTATTGTTTTCTATCCTGTTGTTTTAATTACTATATTTTACTAAACAGTGTAAGTTGGCACGTTTTTCGCTTAATAATAAAAACGGATAACGATAGAGAAAAATAATGGATACTTTGATAACGACAAGAAGCCATGGTCAGGTAAACACCAGCACCACTGTTACTGGCAACGTATTGCCTTTATTCGGGACAGAACAGGAAACAAAAAATACTCCTGACGCGGGTCGTTTACTGCATTTATCCAACAGCCTGCAAAGCAGCCTGGCGATAGATGATATCTTAAGCCGTTTTAGCGATGGAATAAAAGAATACATTCCTCATGATTTTCTTGGTTACAGCCCGAGCGAACCTACACAGAAAACCGATTTTGATTTCTGGCAGGGTAAAAAAGGCCGCTACAAACTAAACCAGCAACTTACCTTTAGCTCAGACAGAAACCTTGGCTCATTAGTCATATCTCGTAAACGTAAATTTACTGATGCAGAAGCCAGAGAGTTTGAACATCTAACATGCACACTCATATACCCCCTACGTAATGCAATCCTCTACAGAGATGCCGTCAGTGCTGCACACAAGGATGCCCTTACCGGAATTGGAAATCGTGCCGCATTAAATGAAGCATTGGGGCGTGAAGTGGATTTAGCTCACCGACATGATCGTAGTTTGGGTATGATCATCATAGATATCGATCATTTCAAATCAATCAATGATACCTATGGGCACGCTGCGGGTGATTGCTTATTAAAAGCCCTGTCCTTTAGCGCAGAAGAAACGATTCGGCTTTCTGATCAAATATTCCGTTTTGGCGGTGAAGAATTTGTTGTGCTACTACCGGAAACAGCTATCGGTGGTGTAAAACGACTGGCAGAACGCATTCGCCGAAATATTGAATCCATGAAAACAAAATGTGAAGGTTCTAAAATTAAAATGACCGCCAGTCTGGGATTTGCCACGTTAAATCATGGTGAAGATGAAGAAGGATTCTTTAACCGTGCAGATAAAGCGCTCTACCAGGCAAAGAATGATAGCCGCAACTGTACCCGAGCCGCCGACTAATCTTTCTGACATAAAAGTTACAGTCTGATTTTCTGCTAAAAGTACATTCATCACCTAGAATATGTGTATGGATAGCACAATCAAACCACCCGCTCCACACACAATATCAGGCGAAAAAGCTCTTAAACAATGGCAATCCACACTTCATGGTTTAACAGGCCATGAAGCAGAAAAACGTCTGGAACAATATGGTCTCAATACCCTACCAAAATCTGAACCACCCAGCTTAGTCAGTGTTTTTTTACATCAGTTTTCCAGCCCCCTCATTTATGTATTAGCAGCCGCTGCTCTCTTATCAATAATCATCGAAGAATGGTCTGATGCGGGTTTTATTGTCGCAGTCCTGCTGATCAATGCGATTATTGGTACTACTCAGGAATTTTCTGCACAACGTGCGGCCACTGCCCTAAATAAACTCGTTACAACCCGCTGCCGTGTTATACGTGAAGGTGATGCCTACGAAATTGATTCAGAGCAGTTGGTGCCTGGCGATATTCTATTACTGGAATCTGGCGACAGAATTCCGGCTGACATGCGTCTTCTTTCCACCAATGACCTTGAAATTGATGAATCACTCCTCACAGGTGAATCCACGGCAGTTTTAAAAAATCCATCGACTCTTCACAAAACAGATACCACCATAGGCGATCGGAACAACATGACGTTTGCTGGAACTCTTGTTAACAGAGGCAGAGGCAAAGGTCTTGTCGTGGCTACGGCATTTGCAACCGAGCTTGGCCGTCTCGCACAGGCCGTGTTGGGTAAGCAACCAGCCAAGGCTCCCCTGTTAGTGAGAATGGAGCGATTTACCCATCGCGTGGCTATTATTGTCGGAATAGCCGCCTTAATTATGGCTGCTGTTTCTTTCAGTAGAGGTATGCCGTTAACTGAAATATTTTTACTTGCCGTAGCGCTTGCTGTATCTGTCATTCCTGAAGGCTTACCAGTAGCCCTCACCGTTGCATTAGCTGTTGGCATGAATCGAATGGCAAAACGACATGTCATTATCCGACGTCTGGTCGCAGTAGAAGCATTGGGTTCCTGTACTTATATTGTTACAGACAAAACCGGAACATTGACCGTTAATCAACTGACGGTTCGCCAAATTGTTTTTCCATGCTGTGATGAACCGTGGAAAATAAGTGGTGAAGGTACAAATCCCATGGGGGAAGTGACAGCCCCGGATAATGTGTCCCAGAAAGATAGCGAAAACCTGATGCAGCAATTATGTCAAGCGGCCATATTGCCAAATGACGGTTTCCTTGGGCGACGTGATGGTGGCTGGACCTCTCACGGTGATGCAGTCGATATTGCTTTACTGGTTATGGCCCATAAAGCAGGGTTTGTTAAAGCTGACGTATTGGACAAACACCCTGAACAAGCCAGCATACCTTTTGAATCAGAGCGACTCTTTACTGCCAGCCTGAATACGGTTGATGACACACAACACATGTATGTAAAAGGTGCATGGGATAAGTTACTTCCTATGTGCACCAACATGGTGAGCTTTGGCGGAAACATCCCCGTCAATCATCAATTACTGGAAACCAGGGGACACAAACTTGCCCAGGATGGATTTAGAGTACTTGCTGTCGCCGCAGGAGTGCACACACTTAAACCTGGAGAGGTATTTTCTGAAGAACATTTAACAGGCTTAACCTTTATTGGCTTTGTGGCGATGATAGACCCTTTGCGCTCGGAGGCACGTGAAGCTATTACCCTTTCCCTGAATGCCGGCATTAAGGTTGCCATGGTTACTGGAGACCACCCTGCTACCGCATTTTCTATCGCCAAAGAATTAGGGCTAGCTGAACATGAGGAGCAAATCGTAACTGGGTCGCAATTAAAACAGGCTATCAAGTCAGGGAATATTGATGAGCTAATAAAGGATGTTCCTGTTTTTGCACGAGTGGAGCCCTATCAAAAACTGGATATTGTTAAATCCCTGCAACGCAATGGGCATTTTGTGGCAGTTAGTGGAGACGGGGCTAACGATGCTCCAGCACTACGAGCCGCACAGGTTGGTGTTGCCATGGGTGAAAGTGGCACTGATGTAGCCAGAGAAACCGCGGATATTATTATTACCGATGACAATCTTCTGTCGCTTGTTGCTGGCATAGAGGAAGGCCGCACTGCCTATGCGAATGTACGCAAAGTAATTTTTTTGCTTATTTCCACCGGCGCCGCAGAACTGGTGTTGTTTACTCTTGCTCTGTTCACAGGACAGCCTCTTCCACTGTTAGCCGTGCAATTACTCTGGTTAAATCTGGTAACCAATGGCATACAGGATGTCGCGCTAGCTTTTGAACCTGCGGAAGGTGACGAACTTAAAAAACCGCCAAGATCACCAGATGAATCTATATTTAATCGATTAATGATTGAACGCGTACTGGTGTCAGCACTAGTTATTGGCTGTCTTGCATTTCTGTTATTTCAGTTTTTACTCTCTACGGGAATGGAAATTGAACAAGCAAGAAATGAAACGCTTCTACTGATGGTGCTGTTCGAAAATATCCATGTATTTAACAGTCGATCTGAAACACGCTCAGCATTTCGTCATAACCCGCTTCGTAACCCTATTCTTTTAATTGGTACTGCAGCGGCACAATTGATACACATAGGTGCAATGTACACACCCTGGATTAATGATGTGCTACAAATACAGCCCGTCCCATTCATGCATTGGCTTGAACTGCTAGGGATTGCAATGATTGTACTGATTGTTATGGAGTTGCATAAGATGATAAGGGCAAGAACCCTCAATTCTATTTAGTCCTGATAGAACGGTTTTATTTTACTAACTCACATCTTCTATATCTGCCCACTGCCGATAATCTTCTACCCAACGGTCCGCAAACCAGTTGGCATTTGCTTCTGTATTCTTTTCTTTCAGCTGACGTGAATGTGCAAGCATGTGAAAGACCTCATGGGATAACGTATGAACGGCTGCCTGATCCAGGTCTTCGAATCTAAATTCCTTAGGACCTGAATACCAGCCTTGCTGGTAATTCCGGGAAGGGATTCTAGCCCAATGATTGTATGCGAATGGTGGCGCCAGCTTAATGTTCACGCTAGCACGCAAACGATAACCACTTTTAAAAGTCCTTGCGCGAGGCTTTGTTCTTACCGGATAGGTACAACAACCATGCAATAATGCTTTTTTATTAAGTGGTAATAATTTAATCGATTCTAGCAAGCGAACATCGTAGCCTACCAATTTATCGAGTATAAAATTAATGACATGTGGCATATCCACCCTGTCTGTAACCTGCATCTGATCAGTAAAATCTTTCATCGAATGCTGTTTTCTTCAACTATCCAGAGGATAGGCACTACTCTACCGGCTCGACTTTCAGCACCATACCATCTACCGATATAACCTTAACTTTTTTATCGACTGCGCAATCCGGTCCATTTACCTGCCAGAAAGAATCATCCACATGAATTTTTCCATACCCATTTTCAACAGGATCAGACAGGGGGAAAACACGTCCTATATATTCTTTGGTGCGAGTATTCAGGCTGTCATCTTCCGACTGAGTTGGATGTTTTTGTAGTCTGATCCTCCAGGCTGCGATGCTAACCACAGAAATCACCGCAAAAAATAGAAACTGGCTTTCCCAGCCCATATCTGGAAACACCACAAGAATTAAACCAACAACCCCTGCCGACACACCTAACCATAAAAAGAAGGCGCCTGGCGCAAACACCTCAAGAACAATTAATACAACACCGGCAATAAACCAGTGCCAGTAATTTATAGATTCCATCATAACCAATACCTCATGACTAACAGTTCTTTACTTATAGTTTTTTACTAACAGCTCTTTACGAATAGTTCTTTACTAACAGCTCTTTACTAAAAAAAGAGCTATTATTTTTTCACCTGATTAACAAGGTCCGTCACTCCACCAATCGCACCAATAATCCCACTGGCTTCTAACGGCATAAAAATCATTTTGCTATTTTCGGCAGTACCCATTTTTTCCAGCGCACCGATATATTTCTGGGCCACAAAGTAATTGATGGCATTAATGTCTCCAGCAGCAATGGCCTTCGACACCACTTCTGTTGCTTTCGCTTCAGCGGCCGCCAAACGTTCGCGCGCTTCTGCATCACGCTTTGCGGCTTCTAAACGCCCTTCAGCTTCGAGTATGGCCGCCTGTTTTTCGCCGGTAGCACGTTCGATTTCTGCCTGCTTAATACCTTCCGCTTCAAGTACCACCGCACGTTTTTCACGTTCGGCTTTCATTTGTTGTGCCATGGCCTGCTGTATATCCTGAGGTGGATTAATATCCTTGATCTCAACTCGTGTGACTTTAATGCCCCAGGGATTGGTGGCCTGATCAATAACATTTAACAGACGAGCGTTAATTTCATCACGTTTCGACAGCAACTCATCGAGATCCATTGAACCCATCACTGTTCTGAGATTCGTCGTGCCCAGATTGTGGATAGCATAAGTGAGGTTGTTAACTTCATAAGATGCTTTGGCTGCGTCCATGATTTGAAAATAAAGTACACCATCCACCGAAGCAGTAGCGTTGTCTTTGGTAATAATGGATTGGCGTTGGATATCAAGCACCTGCTCCATCACATTGACCTTGTGACCAATGCGATCAACGACAGGAACAATGACATGCAAGCCCGGCTGTAATGTCCGCGTAAATTTACCGAAACGTTCTACTGTGTATCGATGCCCCTGTGGGACCATTTTTACACCGGCAAATATGACGGCAATCGCCAGCCCAACGAGAACCAGCGCAAACGTACCAAAACCAAATTCAATCATTATATATGCTCCCTGTTACCAACATGATGTGAGCCCATATTACGCCAGTCCCAAAAATTGTATACACATAGTGATCAGCATTTTGTTAAGACATTTTGTAATAAAAGCCACCCAATAAAAAAGCCCCAGTCACTACTGACCAGGGCTTTTTCTTAGCAAAAAATAACCGCACTTACAGTGCGCAAGAGTTACTTTTTAGCATTTCTCTCCGCGGCAAGTTTAATAACATCCTCAGCCACATTCTTTGGACATGGTAAATAATGTGAAAACTCCATGGAGAATTGGCCACGCCCAGAAGTCATGGTGCGCAAATCGCCAATGTATCCAAACATTTCACTCAATGGGCAATCGGCTTTAATGCGCACGCCAGTAACACCCGGCTCCTGTGACTTGATCATGCCGCGACGGCGATTAAGATCACCAATCACATCACCCACATGATCTTCGGGTGTGTAGACATCCACCTTCATGATAGGTTCGATGATCTGGGCACCGGCTTTCGGCATAGTCTGACGGAACGCACCCCTGGCAGCAGTTTCAAACGCTACGGCCGAGGAATCAACGGCGTGGAAAGCACCGTCCATCAAGGTAACTTTTAGGTCCAATACCGGGTAACCGGCCAGCACACCCTTATCCAGCATGCCCTTGAAACCCTTTTCAACCGCAGGCCAGTACTCTCTGGGCACGTTGCCGCCCGTTACTTTGGATTCAAATTCAAAACCGCTACCGGGTTCTGCAGGCTCCATGATGTAATCAATTTTACCGAATTGACCTGCACCACCGGATTGTTTCTTGTGAGTGTAGCTGTCTTCAACACGCTCGGTGATGGTTTCACGATAGGCTACCTGCGGCTTACCGACTTCCAGCTCAATTCCGTGAGTACGTTTGAGAATATCAACCTTGATATCAAGATGCAGCTCACCCATGCCCTTGAGGATGGTTTCACCACTGTCCTGATCCGTCTCAACGCGGAATGAAGGGTCTTCCGCAATCATTTTACCGATCGCAATACCCATTTTTTCAGAGCCGCCCTTGTCTTTAGGGGCCACTGCAATGGAAATGACCGGATCCGGGAATACCATCGGCTCCAGTGTACCCACATCTTTCATGTCGCTCAGAGTATGGCCCGTCTGGGTATTTTTCAGACCGATAAAGGCCACGATGTCGCCAGCTTGACAGGAATCCAGCTCAATACGCTCGTCGGCATGCATTTCAACAATACGGCCAATACGTTCATTTTTGCCGGTGAAAGTGTTAACGACGGTTTCACCTTTTTTCAGTTTGCCGGAATAAACACGAATAAAGGTCAAAGCACCAAAACGGTCGTCC
Organism: Gammaproteobacteria bacterium; assembly: GCA_030617485.1. The sequence continues at coordinate 2,090 of JAUWVK010000031.1, read as the reverse complement.
ATGATTTTGAAAGCCAGAGCACGGAATGGTTTTTCGGGATCAACAATGGCAAGTTTGCCTGTCTCGTTACCATCTTCATCAGTCTCAGACTGGGGTTTAACTTCCGTCGGGTTGGGCAGGTAGTCCACCACCGCATTCAGTACTGGCTGAATACCTTTATTCTTGAACGCAGAACCACAGTAGGTAGGGAAGAAATCTAGTGCGATAGTACCCTTGCGGATACACTTCTTGATATCGTCTATAGAAGGCTCTTCACCATCAAGGTATTTCTCCATTAAATCATCGTCCTGATCCAGAGCCGTTTCGATGAGTTTTTCGCGCCATTCTTCGACCTTGTCGGTCATATCGGCAGGCACGTCATCTAAAGAGTATTTGGTAGGATCACCCGAATCATCCCATACCCAGGCCTTGCGGGTCAGTAGATCAACAACACCTTTGAAATCATCTTCTATACCGATAGGCAATACCATCACCAGCGGATTCGCACCCAGCACTTTTTCTACCTGCGCGACCACACGATAAAAATCAGCACCAATGCGATCCATCTTGTTCACCAGGATAACCCGGGCCACTTCTGACTCATTAGCGTAACGCCAGTTGGTCTCTGACTGAGGCTCAACACCACCAGAACCACAAAATACACCCACACCGCCATCAAGCACTTTGAGAGAACGATACACTTCGATAGTGAAATCCACGTGTCCAGGGGTATCGATAATATTCAAACGATGATCGTCCCACACGCAGGAGGTGGCCGCAGACTGAATCGTGATACCACGTTCCTGCTCCTGTTCCATGAAGTCAGTGGTCGCGGCACCGTCATGCACTTCGCCCAGCTTATGGATTTTACCGGTGAGCTTGAGAATACGTTCTGTAGTGGTGGTTTTACCGGCATCAACGTGAGCAAATATGCCGATGTTTCTGTATAGGGTTAGATCAGTCATGTCAGTTCTCTAAAAGTTCTCTAAAAGGTTTGTAATATTGGTCCCAAAAATACGTTCTTAATCAGTGGCACATCCCCGGAAACACTCAATTCAAAGAAGATACCCCGCGCGAAGCGAAGCCAAGTGCACCAAACCGCCCATTATAACGCAAATACGCAAAATGTGTGCGAATTGTAAGGACACAGTGAAATACCCGTTAGTCAGCTAGTTAATAGTGTAAAGCCACATTTGATATGAAATCAATGGTGAAACTTGCAGATATAATGGTTTGAATATGATTAACGCCTGTTGTTATCTGAAGTATGGCTTCAATCGATGGAGACTATGTGTGCTATATATTTGCTGGTGTATTTATGCATACTTTTATTATGGTTTTTACTAATATTGACCGCCAATAACATATGTTTTACTCTCCTTTAGTCGATTTTTATCGATACCTGCATATAAAAACCACTTTATTATTAGGGGATAATATTATGAGTCTAGCAATAACGTTTTTTGTAATACTTTTTGCAACTGCTTTCATAGGCATGCTTACCGCTTAATACAGGTATACGCCCTATTTTTTAGGGAAAAAAGGCCAGAATGATGATTCATTCTGGCCTTTTTAATATGACGCTAAAAATAAAACCCAGTTTCCAGCTTTTCGAAGAATTCTGCTTAATCCTGTATTAAATGGTCCTGGCCCAAGGATAACTTCTGGTCTTAATAACCTTTTCAGATCTCCAACATCTTTAAAAGAACCTTCCAAATCTAATATTGCCCCTTCGTCAGGGTTAAACGTTAATGTACCCGGAATTTTTGTTTCTGGTCTGTTAGGTAACCACCAATAACCCTTGTATTCAAATTTTTCAATCATTTTTCTGTTGAACAATATTAATTTGTAGTTCTTTCTTTTTATAAAGTTCTCATTATATCGCAACGATAACCACATTAAACTCTTCTTAATTTCCTTTTAACCTTAAGATAGACCTCAATTATCAGCTTTTTCTCTTTTTTGAGAATTTTGGCAAGTCCTTGAAAGGAGCCTGTAGTTCCGGCTCCTTTATTCCAATGTCTTCCAGCTTTGATTTAAACAATAGCTCGTTTATTTGAAAAAAGGAACTTCCAAAGCTCTGCTAGCCGACCGAAGGGCAAGGGCGTAAG
>JAUWVK010000165.1 GCA_030617485.1 Gammaproteobacteria bacterium | reverse complement strand
CAACACAGTTAGAGATTTTGGCTTACCCTCTGGATTCTAATCAGAAACCGAACAGAGAACAGGAACCTTTAGGGCGCTTCCTGGCGGTGCACGAGGGTTATCTTGAAACTACCGATTATGCGCAAGGGCGATTGATTACAGTAAGAGGAACATTTGGCGATAAACGCATCGGCAAGGTCGGTGAGGCCGAATATACTTACCCGGTGGTTAATATTAATCAGTTGCATTTATGGTCAAAGCAGGATGCTTCAACCGAATCGCAGGTACAGTTTGGTTTTGGTCTGATGATTCACAATTAGATTTACTGCTTGAATTTAATCACGTAAATGCTTATTCGATACACTCTGTTTTTTCGACCCTTTCTTCTTATTAGTTTACTTCTTCCTGTTGCTGGTTTTGCTGGTTCCCCCGTTACTTTTACAAGCCCTGTTCAACAAAGCACGTTACTGGAACTTTATACCTCTGAAGGCTGCAGTAGCTGCCCTCCGGCTGATCGATGGCTTAGCACTTTAAAAGATGACCCTGGGCTCTGGAAAGAAATTATCCCGATTGCCTTTCATGTGGATTATTGGGATTACCTGGGCTGGAAGGATGCATTTTCAAAAGCAGAATATACGCAACGCCAACGAAATTACGCACGCTGGCATAATCTACGAACGATCTATACACCGGGTTTTTTGCAGAATGGCAAGGAGTTTCGTGGCTGGAATAGAGGTCGTGGTGTTAAAAATCGACTGGGTAAAAGCGTTGGACAGCTAACTGTCAATATTAATGATGGTGTTGTAACGGCAAACTTCAAACCCGTAAGAAAAATTAAAAACCCCGTTATCCTGAATGTTGCCTGGTTAGGTTTCGATTTGGAAACAGAAATACGGGCGGGTGAAAATGAGGGTAAAAAACTAAAACATGATTTTGTGAGCTTTAACACCGAAACCATTAAAGGGAATGTTGATGATGGTATACATGTCTGGAAATTTAAGGCAAATTTAAAGGGGTTGCCGGCCAGAAGCGGAGCCGCTTTTTGGGTGACAAGTGGGAAAAATCCAACACCGATTCAGGCAACAGGTGGTTGGTTGAGGAAATAAAATCAAATTAGCCAAAGTGAAACATAAAAGGCTAATATATTGGTGCCTATATTACAGGGGGAGTAAGAAATGGGGTTAAAACCGGAATGTGAATCCCTGGTGGATTCATCGCTAGGTCAGGAGTTAGAAAAAGACGAATGCCAGCTGCTTGTCGAAGTGATGGGGGTACGTGAGTTAACAGATGGTGAGGTATTGGTGAAAGAGGGTGATGCAGACAATACCCTGTTTATTTTGACCAAAGGCAAGCTTAAGGTAATCAGCAATATTGATGATAAAGAGGTTGACGTTTACACCATGAAGGTAGGTGAATGCGCCGGTACTCGTGCATTTGTTGATTTGGCGCCGCGCAACGCAACGTTAACGGCTGTGGGCGATACTAACGTGTATACCCTGGAGCCTGGCGATTTTGAAGGTTTGCTGGATAACCATCCGAGAGTTGTTTACAAGGTAATGCGGGCGTTGTTTCGTTTAACGCATATAAACCTTATGCGTATGAATGTGGAGACCCAGGAGCTTTCAAATTACATTCATAAATCGGGTGGGCGTTACTGATTCAACTTTAGAGTTCTGTGTTTAAAATTCTGCAGCTAGAACTCTGTGGCTAAAACTCCGCAACTAAAACTCTGCAACGACAGGCGCATGGTCTGAAGGACGTTCCAGTTTGCGTGGTTCCTTGTCGATGTAGCTGGCAGTGCAGTGCTTCGTCATCGCAGGACTGGATAATAGTAAGTCTATACGCATGCCGTGATTCCGGCGGAAGCCTGCGGCGCGGTAGTCCCACCAGCTATAGAGCTCTTCCTCCTGTTCAAACAGGCGGAAGGTGTCGGTCAGCCCCATGTCTAGCAGGCCTTGCAAGACAGCACGTTCCGGTGGGCTAACAAGGATTTTGTCTTTCCAGCCTACGGGATCCCATAAGTCACGATCATCCGGGGCAATGTTGAAATCGCCCACCATCACAAAATTTTTATGTTCTTTTACCTGTCCGGCGACATATTGGGTGAGCTTGTCCAGCCAGTCCAGTTTGTAATCGTACTTTTCCGAGCCGACTTCCGAACCATTGGGGATGTAAAGATTTAGAAATCGTATGTCGCCGCTTTCATGGGCTATGGTGCAGCCCAGTACGCGCCGTTGTGGATCATCCAGGCCAGGCAGGTCGGTGACAATATCAGTTGCTTCTAGCTTGCTGATAACCGCTACACCGTTATAGGTTTTTTGTCCGGCAAAATTGACGTGATAGCCCGCGGCCTGAATATCTTCCAGAGGAAAATTTTCATCAATGGTTTTAGTTTCCTGCAGGCCGAGGATGTCTGGCTGATGTTCTTTCAGCCAATCCAGCACATGAGGTAAACGAACTTTGAGAGAGTTAACATTCCAGGAGGCAAGCTTTATCATTATTTGATTCTTATTATTAAGCTGAAAATGTGGGGTTAGTGGACAAACCACTAACAGACTGTTGTTTTAATAAAGGCGGAATCCACCATGGCGCTGGCGCATGCGTTTATCTAGCCAGGACATGCCGCCTATAAGGCCGATGATGAGTGCAACCAAAATGCTGCCAAGGAACCACTCTATATTCACCACCCAGCTCTGGTCATCAGAACTATGTTCATTGGAGTTCTGCGTAGCAGATGCCATGCCGCCTTCCTGAATGGTAACTTCCTGTTGTTCGCTGACCTGTTTGTTAATTAACGCGGAAGCTGCGAGACGTGCCTGAAGCTCTTTATTTTGATTGCGCAACGTATTGAGTTCTTCCTGTGAACTGTTGGTAGTTTTACTGCTGGACTTCATTTTATTTTCTATTTGGGTGACGCGTTCACGAGCCTTTTTGAGTTCCACTCGCATCCAGCCGGCATCGGCGGCTCGTTTGCGTAGTTCTTCGATTTCGGCAAGATCAATCCCATCGCCTCCACCCTCTCCTGCATTTGCCTCGGCGGTTTTAAGTTTGGCTTCAAGGGCTTTTGATTTGGCGAGTAGTGTCAGGTATGCAATTTGAGTGGGTTGCTCATTGGTCAGGAATTGTGACTGAACCCAGCCGGTGATGTTGTCGATGGTGCGGATACGCGTGTACTTGCCATCTTTCATGAGTACTTTCACAGCACTGCCGCTGGGAAGTGTTTTTAATACGGAGCCTTGAGAAAAACGCTGGCTATGTACTTCAATAACAATTTTGTCGGTAACGAATTCAGCCTGTGTCGGCAGGCTGAGTAATGGCATCAGGCACAA
>JAUWVK010000002.1 GCA_030617485.1 Gammaproteobacteria bacterium | reverse complement strand
GTGCAGATGATCCCTCTCCTGTCGAAGAGCAGACTGAGTATTGTGAGATGCAGTTCGAAATTAATAAAAAAACGGCAGAGGTGACGGTAAAGCTTTTGCCCTAATGAAGTGTAATGAAAATTAATTAGGGTCGCTACTAATGTCTTTGTAGGCCTGCTTCCACTTCTTTTCGTTTATCAATTCCTGCCAAATTTTCTATTAACGTTAAGGTAAAATCCATCGCTGTGCCTGGGCCGCGTGAGGTGATTACCTTCCCATCCTGAACAACAGCGTTGGTTTCCAATGTAGTTGATTTTAACCCCAGCTTTTCCAGTGTGCCCGGGAAGCTGGTGGCGTGTTTTCCGTCCAATAATCCTGCCGTTGCCAAAACTTTTGGAGCGGCACAGATAGCAGCAGTAAATTTATTTTCTGAGGCCATCTGTTTCAGTAGTTTCTGGATGCGTTGATCCTGGTCAAGGTGGTCGGCGCCAGGTAGGCCGCCGGGTAATACGATCATATCGAATTCCAGATTAAGCGCTTCGTCCAGCGTGGTATCGGGGATAAGCACAACGCCGCGGCTGGTTTTGACTGGTTGATCATCAAGCCCCGCAGTAATGACTTCTATGCCTGCGCGACGCAACAGATCAGCGATGGTGACGGCTTCCAGTTCTTCGCAGCCCTGAGCTAATGGGACAAGGACGCGCGCCATGATTTGAACCTTTTGTTGTCTCTATCGAGTAGCTTGGAGACAGGTATGAGTTGAATCCCCATGTTGCTAAGCTTGGGAAGTTCTTCTTCCAGAACTGCCATGGTTTCTGGGTATGGGTGCCCTATCGCGAGCGCTATGCCCGTTTTTCTTGCCATTTTTAACAGGCGCCTAAAATGCATTCTAATTTTAGCGGGATTACGATCGCTGTCGAGAAACACATCGCGGCGTAAATTGGGAATCCAGTTTTCGTTAGCAATTTTTTGTAAAATGCTGGCTTTAGTGGTGTAGCTATCGACAAAATAAAGGTTGTCGTGGTTTTGAACTTCCTGCATGAGCCAGCGCATGTGGCCGGGGTGTTGAGTGAGGAGGCTGCCCATGTGGTTGTTGATTCCAGCAACAAAGGGTATTGCATCAAGGTTAGATTTTAATTGGGCTGTGAGCTGGTCGTGGGTCATACTCAGCATTAGTCCACCAGGGCCCAGTTTAGTATTCACCACGGATTCCATGGGTTGATGCAGCATGACCTCTTTATTTTTACTATGTGCAAGAGTTGCCAGTTCCTGCGCATGAGGTGTGTGTGGTAAAAAAGCGTAGGTGATTGATCCCGGAAGTTTTATGGCTCGAGTATCTCGTTTTTTCAGATAACCAAGATCATCAATGATGATGCTGATGGCTGGTTGCTGGGCATCGTTCCGACTAAATTCCTGAGAATGTTTTGATGTTGGAGAATTGTCCGCTGCAACTGTAAAACTTGTGACTAAAAATAGAGACGAGCACAGGAATAAATACAGAAACCGAGGCCCGTTTGCAGGGCGAGCTATACAGTGAAGTTTGTGAGCACCCTTTGCCATTTTCTTTTATAAAGGCCCTGTCCGTGTTGGCATGTTCTTAGTTGAAAAAGCTAAATTGCAAAAGTCTAACGATTGCCCTGCAGAATCTTCATTCCCTTCAGGATATTAAGGGCCTCATACAATTGGTAGTCGGTTTGTGCCAGAGAAAGTTCTTTCTCTTTTTTCTTTTTACCGTTTTTCTTTTTCTCGCCACTGCCATTTTCCAGGTGACCCGTAAGGTCAGCTTCCTTGACGCGCTCGTTGGCACCTTCAATTTTAGTGACCTTAAGAGGGTCGAGGGTAATATCAGGTTCTATGCCTTCGGCCTGAATAGAGCGCCCAGATGGTGTGAAGTAACGAGCTGTTGTTAACTTTAATGCAGACTCATTATTGAGTGGCAAAATAGTTTGCACTGAGCCTTTACCAAAAGTGCGTGTTCCGAGGATGATGGCGCGTTTGTGATCCTGTAATGCACCGGCAACAATTTCAGAGGCTGATGCAGAGCCGCCATTGACTAATACCACCAGTGGCGCACCATCGAGTTGCCGTATTGGCGAAGCCTCGAATTTCATTTCTGAGTCGGCAATACGGCCTTGCGTGTAAACGATTAGCCCACTGTCGAGGAATGCATCGCTGACGTCGACTGCAGCATTTAACACGCCGCCCGGGTTGTTTCGTAGATCGAGCACAAGACCGTCAAGTTTACCGTTATTCTCTTTTTTCAGTTCATCGATAGCTTTGATGAGGTTTTCTCCCGTGCGAGACTGGAACTGAGAGATGCGCAGGTAACCGATGCCTTCTTCAAGAGTTCTGGATCGAACGCTGCGGACTTTAATAATGTCGCGGGTGATAGTGATTTTGAGGGGTTTTTCTTCACCTTCGCGGATGATGGTTAACACAATGTCTGTTCCTACCTTACCGCGCATAATGCCAACAGCCTGATGGAGGGTCATGCCTTTAACCGGTTTTTCGTTAAGGCGTATGACCAGATCGCCAGCTTTCACCCCAGCTCGTTGTGCCGGGGTATCGTCAATGGGGGAGATCACTTTAACGAAGCCGTCTTCCATGCCCACTTCAATACCTAAGCCACCGAACTGGCCGGTAGTACCTACTTGCAGATCTTTATAGCCTTCAGCGTCCAGGTAGCTGGAGTGTGGGTCCAGACCTGATAGCATCCCGCGAATAGCGTTTTCGAGCAGTGTTTTGTCGCTAATTTCTTCAACGTAATCTTTTTTGATTCGTGCAAACACTTCGGTAAAGCTGCGCAGCTCATCGAGAGGCAGTGCCCCGGTTTTAGAGGAGCTTTTGTCGGCAAAAACACCGCCACCAATGGCCAGAGTTAGACCAAGGATCAGGCCGGTCATCAGTACCAGCAAGGTGCGTGTATTCGATTTCATTCAGTACTCCGTGGATCGGGATTAAGCCGAGACAGTGTTTACAGGTAGTGTACGGCAGCTCATGTATTGTAATGCCTACGTTTTGCCCCTCAGTTGCAAGGAAAAGCGTAAGTTCCGGCTGATTATGCCGGACTAGACCTAACTTGTGAATAAATCAGCAAAATTTCCCCGTTGAGGGACTTAGCGTCTAGCTAGTTTCTTCGGCTTATTTCGGCACCACTTTAGGGGATTTGTGGGTTTGCCTTTATGGCGGATCTCAAAATACAGCGCTGTGTTTTTATTACCGCCACTATTGCCGACACTGGCGATGACTTCACCTGCCTCCACCCAGTCCCCTACTTCTTTGTATAAGCTCTGATTGCCGCCATAGAGGCTCATGTAGCCATCGCCATGATCGATGATGGTGAGCAGGCCGAATCCACGTAGCCAGTCAGAAAAAGCCACGCGACCATGAGAAATAGAGGAAACGTCTGTGCCTTCGGGCGCCTTTATCATCACCCCCTGCCATTTGAGCTTGCCCACTTTGCGACGGCTGCCGTAGCGATTAGTTAGACGGCCGCGCGAAGGCCATGCCAATTTGCCGCGCAGGCGCGCAAAAGCTTTGCGTTCACCCTGTTCAGTTATTAAGTTGGGGGCGAAGTCAGTAGGCTCATCGGCCAGTCGATTTAACAGGCGTTGCAGGCGGCGCTGATCTTCTAGCATTAAACTGAGCCGTTTTCCCTTGATCTGCATTTGTTGGCTGAGTTTGGCCAATACCTCTGATCGTCTTCCCCGATTTTTTTCCAGCTGGCTCTTTTCCTGGCTTTGTTCGCGACGATTTTGTTTCAGTTTTGCTGTTTTGTTTATTATTTTCTTTTCTACAGTCTGTAAATCGGTTAGCCGGGCATCTATAGACTGAATGCGTTCAAGCCGGGCAGCGTTGAAATAATCATAATAAGTCATGGTTCTGGAGACAGCCGCTGGATCTTGCTGATTCAGCAAAATTTTGATGTATTCCTGCTGGCCAATGGCGTAGGCAGCGCGAATTTGACGAGCCAGGTTAACTCGTTGGGTTTGTAGGTTGGCGCGGAGTTGTTTGCGGCGTTTATTGAGCTTGTTGAGTTCGCGATTTTGTTTTCGCAATTGGCGTTTGAGTCCCCTGAGCAGGGCGGCTACTTTACCTATACGTGTTTCAGTGCTGCGGAGCTGGGATTGTAAATCCTGCTTGCGTTCCTGGTCGGAATTTAATTCGGTTCGTAATGTTTTAATTTGCTGGCGCAGTTGTTCCAGCTTGTCGCTATTGTTGAGGCCAGAGTTGAGATCAGAGCTGAGATCAGCGAAGGCATAGTTTGTCAGAAGGGGGCAGAAAAATAGCATCACAAAGGTGATGCCAGCAGCGCTTTTACGGTTCCGGCGGCAGTTGTTAATTGTGTCTGCCCCTATTCGTCAGACGCTAGTTTATCCAACGTTACCAGGGGGTGGCCGCGCATTTCGACAGGAATGGGCAATCCCATGAGATCCAGCATAGTAGGGGTAATGTCGCATAATGAGCCAGTGTCGGCCAGTGTGCCTGGGCGACCCACATAAATGAGCGGCACAGGATTGCTGGTATGTGCCGTGTGCGCCTGTCCCGTTTCCTTGTTTCTCATCAATTCTGCATTTCCGTGATCCGCAGTAATGAGTGCTTCACCGCCTACGGATTCCAGTGCGTTGATAACCCGACTCAGGCAGGCATCCAGTGCTTCGATGGCTTTGACTGTGGCTTCAAAGTTGCCAGTATGTCCTACCATGTCTGGATTGGCGTAATTGCAAATAATGGTGTCGTATTTTCCGCTGGTAATGGCTTCCACCAACTTGTCTGTCAGTTCAGCGGCGCTCATTTCAGGTTGCAAATCATACGTTTCCACATTGGGAGACGGGATCAGGATGCGATCTTCGCCTTCGAAGGGCTCTTCACGCCCGCCATTAAAGAAGAAAGTGACATGGGCGTATTTTTCAGTTTCCGCGATGCGTAATTGACGCAATCCCTGGTTGGATATGTATTCACCATACACATTGCTCAACCGCTCAGCCGGAAAGGCGACGGGCACATCAAAATGGGAGCTGTATTCGGTGAGGCTGACGAAGGCGCCCAGTTTGGGAGTTACAGCGCGAGGAAAGTCGTCAAAATCCGGTTCAATAAAAGGGCGTGTGATTTGCCGGGCACGATCAGAACGATAATTCATGAAAACCAGGACGTCGCCATCACGAAGCTCAACGGGTTCTTTGCCCGGAGGCACAATGCGCGAGGCCTGGACGAACTCATCGGTATCGCCTCGTTCGTACGCTGCTGCTAGCGCATCCTGTGCCGTGAAAGCCTCAAAGTCGCATTTACCTTGGGTGATGAGATCATAAGCGGCCTGTACGCGAGGCCAGCGGTGATCTCGATCCATGGCATAAAAACGCCCGATGATAGAGGCAAAACGCCCGCCTCCCAGCTCGTTAAAAGTGTCTTCCATGGAGTGAATGTAAGCTTCTGCACTTTTGGGTGGTGTATCGCGACCATCCAGAAAGGCATGCACGTAGACATGCGGGGCGCCGCGTTCGACGGCCAGTTTCACCATCGCGCAGATATGTTCTTCATGGCTGTGTACGCCGCCATCGGATAGTAGGCCTAGAATATGAACAGCCTTATTGGTGTCTTTGGCCAGATCGACCGCATCGGTCAGGGTTGGGTTGGTAAAAAATGAGCCCGTGCGAATGGCTCGGCTCACCCGGGTAAACTCCTGATAGACAACACGCCCGGCGCCAAGATTCAGGTGTCCCACTTCGGAATTGCCCATTTGACCACTGGGCAAGCCGACTTCCGGGCCAGAACCTTTGATCAGGGTGTGGGGATATTTTTTCCATAACCCGTCCCAGACGGGCTTTTTTGCATGAAAAATGGCGTTGGAATCACTATTTTCACTGTAGCCCCACCCGTCGAGAATAATGGTGGCAATGGGTGCAGGAGGTTTGGACATGGACTGTGTATTTTCTCGAAGTTATTTAGACAAATGAGACGGTAAAGGGACTTTTTGTAAAATGAACGTTTATTGGGCTGCCGGACAATATCAGCGGCACATTTTAACCACTTGCTGATGCTATTAAAAGCTCCCATTTCGGTGTGATTCCCAGAGTATTCTATACAGCTGGTTATTAATATTATTAATTGCTCAAATTGTGTATTACTGTATAGTATTTTAGTAATATAGCCGCTGGAATTTTAGGGGATTAAGGTCAGGAAAGCGGCCTTTTCAAATGCATTGAACGGATACTATAGGTTCAGTGGAAACAACACGTTGTTAGGGTGATGTCGTATGAGTGAATTTGAACATTTAATTACCAAAGACGAGGATATTGAACGGGCTTCACGTTCAATTAAGGCCATGTCTCACCCTTTACGGTTGAAGATATTGTGTGCTCTGGGTGACAGGGAAGTAAACGTCCAGGATATCGTGACGATGGTCGGTACCTCTCAGAGTAATATTTCTCAACATCTGGCTATTTTACGAGACAAGGGGATTTTGATGTCTCGTAAAGATGCGAACCGTGTTTTTTACCGCGTAGGTGATTCGCGAACGCTAGCGTTGATTAGCATGATGAGAGAGGTATTCTGCAGTGCAGATATATAATGAGGCGATCCTGACTTAGTTTTAAAAAGTTTAGGGGTTTAGGGGTTTAGGGGCTGGTACGGTTTTCCATGGAATGGGGCAAATTTCTCTGATTTTTTCTTTATGTCTGCTATCCTGCGCGCGCCGTAGTTGTATGAACTCCCAATAGACGTCCTTTAGTGACTGATAGAGCCGTGTTCGGGGTGCTGATTCCGGGGTCAATTTTCCAGCAAATATCGTTAATGTATTAATGTGATGTTCGTTATACGTTATCATTGAAAATTATAACTAGTAGGTGAGTAATGCAGTTTAGTGATTTTGTCGCCAATAACTGGCCCCTGTTTGTGGCGCTAGTGATAATAAGTTTTTTGCTAGCACGCAACTTTTTTGGCCCAAGTGCGCTTATAGGCATTCGTCCCGCGGAAGTCGTTCAGCTTATTAATCACCAGAATGCGGTGATTGTGGATGTGCGATCAGATAAAGAGTATCAGGAAGGCCACATTGTGAATTCACTGCACATTCCTTTGGGTGTGTTGGAAAATAGACTTTCAGATCTTAAAGACCATAAAAGTGATTCACTAATTATGGTGTGTCGGTCAGGCACACGATCCACATCCGCAGCAAATATCCTGAAAAAGCAGGGTTTTGAGTCTGTGAAAAATCTCACTGGTGGTATGTTGGCCTGGGGCAGCTCCAATTTACCGGTCACGACTGCCAAAACCAAACATAAAAAACCCACTAAAAAATCTAAAAAAGAGACGGCTCAGGAACCGCTTGCGATTGAACATGACGTTTCGCATGACGTGTTGGTATATACCACCAGACGTTGCCCTTTTTGTACGCGAGCCATCAAATTGTTGGAAGTTAAGAATATTGGATATACAGAAATCGATATTGGAAACAAACCTGATTTGCGCAAAGAGATGGAAGAACGTGCTCAACGCACTTCTGTTCCCCAAATATTTATTGGTGATGCGCACGTTGGTGGTTGCGATGAGTTGTACACACTTGAAGACAAGGGGAAACTTGATGGCATGCTTGGTTTAGCACTAAAAGTCTAAATTCACCAGATGTTTGAGTGGGTAACATGAGTACAGAAATAAAGATTGTTATGTATACATCAGCGGGATGTGGTTATTGCGAAGGCGCAAAACATTTATTTGGTAAAAAAGGTGTGAGTTTTACCGAGATTCGTGTTGATAAGGAAGCGGGCATGCGGGAAGAAATGGAGCAGCGCTCGCAGCGCGATTCTGTGCCGCAAATTTTTATTGGTGATACTTACGTTGGTGGTTTTGATGAACTCGTTGATCTGGATATGGATGATGAGTTAGATCCTTTATTGGGTCTTGGCTGACTTATTTTTGACCCTCTTAATGATTTATAGCTGTTAGACGTAGTTTAATAATTCTATAACTAACTATCCGTAACTAATTACCTGTAATTAATAAATGTCAGATAGTCTGCATGTTGTTTGTCCTCAGTGCGACGGTATCAATCGCATACCGCTACCCAAACTCGGGGCAGGTGGTAAATGTGGCGTCTGTCATCAACCCCTGTTTTCTGGCAAACCGCTAGAATTAAACCGGGTGCGTTTTCAGCGCCATCTTGCAAAAAGTGGCCTTCCTCTGTTAGTTGATTTCTGGGCATCCTGGTGTGGCCCATGCAAAATGATGGCGCCTGTTTTTGCTGAAGCGGCTGGTCAATTAGAGCCAAAACTTCGGCTGGTGAAAATAAACTCTGAACAGGAGCAGGCATTGTCGGGCGAATTGGGTATACGTAGTATTCCAACCCTGATTTTGTTTAAAAATGGGGCAGAAGTTGCACGGATGTCAGGAGCGATGGATCTGCAAAATCTGCTCGGCTGGGTGCGTCAGCATATAGATTGAAGTCAGGCAGTAGAGTTATCCCGTTTATAATAGAGCCAGATGTTTCAATTTGTCCGGCGAGCCTTTAGACTTTCGATCAATAATTAACATTACCCTTAGGCGTTTAAAATAGGGGTTTAATAACTGGAATATAGCTATGGTAGAAGAAACTAAAGAAGAGCAAGAAAAAAAACCAGCTGAAAATGAACAACAGTTTCAGCTACAGAAAATTTACCTTAAAGATACCTCTTTTGAGACACCTAATTCACCAGAGATCTTTACTGATAACTGGGAGCCAGAAGTTAATGTTGAATTGCAGACTGCGGGCAAACCTTTAGCGGATGATGTGCACGAAGTTGTGTTGACGGTAACTGTCACTGTTAAAGTAAGTGATAAAACCGCTTATCTGGCTGAGGTACACCAGGCTGGTGTGTTTACGTTGACTGGTTTTAACGAAAATGAACGAGCTCATATGTTGGGTAGTTTTTGTCCAAACATATTGTTTCCGTATGCTCGAGAGGCAATTTCAGACTTTGTGGGTAAAGGTGGTTTTCCACAGTTAATGCTGGCGCCAGTTAATTTTGATGCGCTATATGCTCAGCATGTTCAGCAGCAACAGGAAAAAAATACAGTAAAAGAAGAACCAATTCACTGATTGCGGGTTACCCAAAATCAACTATTAAACTGGTTTGGTTTTCGTTCAATTTTTATAACATTTAACAACGACAGCGTGATGTGATGAGCACGAATAAACAGTCTATTGTAGTGTTAGGCGCTGGCTCCTGGGGGACAGCATTGGCTATCCAGCTAATGCGTCATGGTGGGTCGGTTACATTGTGGGGGCATGAAGCCAATCATATGGCCGACATAGCATCACAAGGAAGTAATGAGCGTTATTTACCAGGCATAACTCTTCCTAACGGCTTGAATGTTGAACCTGACCTTGAAGCTGCACTTAAGGGTGCTGAGGATGTTTTGGTGGCCGTTCCCAGTCACGCATTTCGATCAGTGCTTAATGCTATACAACCAATCATAACCAACGACTCTCGCTTAATATGGGCCACCAAAGGTCTGGAAGCAGGGTCAGGAAAATTGTTACATGAGGTCGCGACGGAAGTGTTGGGCGACAAGGTACCCATGGCGGTTTTATCCGGCCCAACGTTTGCGCGTGAAGTTGCTGAAGGTTTGCCTACTGCCGTTACTATCGCCTCTCAACATGCAGAATTTTCTCATGACATGGCTGAGCGTTTTCATAGTGAAACTTTTCGTGCATACACCAGCGACGACGTAATTGGAGTGGAAGTCGGTGGCGCGGTTAAGAATGTGTTGGCTATAGCTACTGGTATAGCAGATGGCCTGGGTTTTGGTGCCAATACTCGAGCAGCATTAATAACTCGTGGTCTGGCAGAAATGATGCGTCTTGGCGAGGCTTTAGGTAATCAGAAAGGCGAGCAGCAGGGCGGTCATAAAGAAACATTTATGGGGCTGGCTGGTTTAGGCGATCTTGTTCTAACCTGTACCGACAATCAGTCACGTAATCGACGTTTTGGACTGGCATTAGGGAAGGGTGACAATATGGAGGAAGCGCTTGCACATATAGATCAGGTTGTTGAAGGTGTGCAAACTGCTCGGGAGGTCTTCGAGCTTTCTCAGCGAGAAGCTGTGGATATGCCGATCACCGAACAAGTATTCGAAGTGCTTTACGAGGGTCGCTCACCCAAAAAAGCAGTGCATGAGTTATTGGCCCGAGTTCAGAAGGCGGAACTTAGCTAGCCATCTCTTTGATTAGCCTTTAGCTGGATGTGCATTAACGTTCTGCGCCATCAAACCCCTGCTGCCGCCAGGCCTCGTAAACTATAATCGAAACTGCGTTGGCGAGATTCAGGCTACGGTTATCGGGAAGCATGGGGATTCGTAATCGCTGCTTTTCCGGTAGAGACTCAAGTACATCTAAAGGCAGGCCTCGTGTTTCTGGCCCGAATAACAGGGCATCCCCCTGTTCGTATTGAATCCCTGTATAATTCTGGCCACCCTTGGTAGAGCAAGCGAGCATCCGTTTGGGTTGAATGGCTTGAACAAATGCGGCCAGATTGTCGTGAATTTTCACTCTGGAAAATTCATGGTAATCGAGACCGGCACGGCGCAATTGTTTGTCTGACATATCAAAACCTAACGGGCGAATCAGATGAAGTTGTGCACCGCAATTTGCGCATAGGCGGATAATGTTGCCGGTATTGGGCGGTATCTCTGGCTGAAACAGTACAACGTGATACATTATATTTAACCCATTACCTGCTTATTGAAAGAATTATTTTTTGAAGAAAAATGGTCCATACCTATGACTCATAAGGCGCAAAAACTCATGTTGGCTTCCAAATTTTGTGGAATGCCGTTCGATACACCCATAGTGTTGCTTTCAGGTTGTGTCGGCTTCGGCGAAGAATACACGCGGGTTAAGGGCTTTTCCAATAAGGATGTGGGTGCGGTATGTCTTAAAGGCACCACGCTGGAGCCACGTCTCGGTAATAAACCACATCGCGTGATGGAAACCCCGGGAGGAATGCTCAATGCCATTGGGTTGCAAAACCCTGGCACTCGCCATGTGATAGACGAGATTTTGCCCCAACTGGATTTTGAAGAAACGAGATTCATCGCCAATATTTCCGGCTCAACGATAGAAGAATATGCCGAAGTAGTGCGACTGTTTGATGATTCTGATATTGATGCCATGGAAATCAATATCTCCTGCCCTAATGTTAAGGAAGGTGGAGTCACTTTTGGTAATGATCCTGACATGTCCGCGCGCGTCGTGGAAGCTTGCCGGAAGCAGACCGATAAACCTCTCATTACCAAACTTTCGCCCAATCAAACAGACATTCAGGAAAATGCCCGCCGTTGCATTGAAGCAGGTACCGATGGTTTCGCCGTTATCAATACGCTGATGGGTATGGCGATTGATACTGAAAATCGTGTACCGATAATTGGTAACAATCAGGGTGGGCTTTCTGGCCCTGCCATCAAACCGATTGCATTATTAAAAACACACCAGGTGTACCAGGTTTGCAAAGGGCATGACATTCCTATTATCGGCCAAGGTGGTATTACAACTGCCAACGATGCCATTGAGTTTTTAATCGCCGGTGCATCTGCCGTGGGCGTGGGTACCGCATTGTTCTACGATCCACTGGTATGCAAAACCATCAACGATGGCATTGTTGATTATCTCGAGCGACATGAATTAAGTGAAGTATCGCAGTTAGTGGGGACACTGGTTTTACACGGTTAGATTTCAACGCGGCGATGTCGGTATAAGTTATTTAAAACAATAGGTTATACGAGTTCCCGCATTCACTTCAACGGCCGATAAGCCGTCTTCCCATGCTGGTAGAGAGTGCATTAGCCCGCGATTTATTGCTGAAAAAGATCGTGTTGCTTTACAGTAAATTTGTTTCAAATCCAGAAAAATGAATTTAACTGGCTGGAAATTGATGCTAAATAAAATTTAGAGAGAAGATGATGAGTACAGAAAAAGAGTTACACGTTCGATGTGATTCCAAATGTGAATTATGCGGTGCCACCGAAAATTTGGTTGTTTACAAAGTGCCACCTGAAGCGAATGCCCCTGAGTTGAATGCTAGTGTGGATAAGTGCGTACTGGCTTGTGAAGTCTGTCGTAATCAAATTGAAAGCCCTGACACGGTAGACGTAAATCACTGGCGATGCTTAAACGACAGTATGTGGAGTCAGGTTCCCGCAGTGCAGGTTGTGGCGTGGCGCATGCTCACACGACTGAGTGCGGAAGGCTGGCCTCAGGATTTACTCGATATGCTTTACCTGGATGAAGATACCCTGTCCTGGGCGCAGGCCACAGGTGAAGAGATAAACGATGAAGATATCGTCAAGCATGTTGATAGTAACGGTGTTGTGCTGGAGGCTGGCGACACGGTAATACTCATCAAGGATTTAAATGTGAAGGGTGCGGGTTTTACCGCCAAGCGTGGCACCGCAGTGCGTGGAATTTCGCTGGTACCCGATACCCCTGAGCATATTGAAGGTCGTGTGAATGGCCAGAAAATCGTCATTTTGACCCAGTTCGTTAAAAAATAGACCTAAACCTGGTATTTTTGTACGGAAACTAGCAATAAAAACCCATTTAAAGTCTATTTCGCCTTAGAAAATCCTAATCGAGTTTACCCTCTTAAATTGCTGTCAGGCTCCTGGCTAGCGATATTCCTTAAGCAATCTTCTTAAACACTCATTATGTGACCAAAATTGTCACTTTTGGCGTTATTTTGACCTCATTTTGTGGGTGGAAATTCTATAAATAACAATAAGTTGAGGTTGGTATTTCCTTAAAGATGGCAGGAAATAAGCCGATAATAATAGGACCTGGCAGTAAAAATAGAATTTACACCGCTCTGATGAGAGTTTATCAGACGGAAAAAAGCGATTCTGTCTATTGGTTCACACTCTGGATGCGGGTGAAATTAAACAGCTATAAGTGAGGCTTTGAGTGACAACAATAAACGATCAACAAGCAACAATACCAACAACAGGAGTTTTTCAAATGCACGGGATAGGACAGCGGTTTGTAATTTTGATGGCGTTATTTCTTGTTTCGACAACAGTGTTGGCAAAGCCAGAAATTGTTCTTTCAGTCACTTCGGAAAAAGAAGTAATCGAAAAACAAAATGGTAAAAACATTGTAATGCGTGTGCCTGCAAAAGAAATTGAATCGGGTCAGATGCTGATCTTTACATTGAAATATTCCAACAAGGGAAACGAGAATGCTAAAAATGTAGTTTTCGATAATCCCATACCAAAAGAAACTGTGTACGAAGTTGGTAGTGCCAAAGGTATGGGGAGTGAAATAACTTTTTCCATTAACGATGGTAAAAGTTATAAAAAACCCAGCATGCTGACTTACGAGCTTAAAGGGCCAGATGGAAAGATGATTAGAAAAAATGCCTCGCCAGAAAAATATACTAATGTGCGCTGGGTAATTCCCGGTGTGTCACCGGGTGGTGGTGGTGAATTGAGCTACCGAGCCAGGGTGAGATAAGTGGTTACCTGAAAACATAAACAAATAACAACAAGCCCCGAAAGGGGCTTTCGTCGTCTAAAGATCTATTAAAAAAACAAGGATTTAGCAATGAAGTCAAAATTTAATGCAGAACTAAACAGAGTTATTTACAGAATTATCATCCATGCACGGGCGGGACCTGAGCCGCCAGACGAGGTATGGCAACGGTCAAAGTGTCAATTATCACAAGGACCGCCGCCATGAAAAATTCTAGTTACAAAAAAAGTGCAACATACATTAAATCGAAAACACATGAGGTAAGAATCATGAAAACAATATCAACCCAACGCCCGCCGACGCGATTGAAAGCGGTGCTGGGCGCAATTACAGGGGCCGCATTATGTGCTTCCCTTGTGCCCGGGATGGTGTATGCCAACACGGCGTCCAACAACATCATTCGAAACACAGCAACGGTGAACTACGAGGACACTGGAGGTAATACGCAAAATCCGATTAGCTCAAGCGCCGATATCGTAGTGAATCTAGTGGAGTCCACGCCGTTGTTGAATGCTCCGGCAAACCAGTCGACGGATGCGGCCACTGCAGCGACGTATAGCTATACGATTACGTCCACGGCCAATGGTCCAGATATCTATGATCTTGCGGCTACTGTTACTGCCGAGAGTGCGGGTATTACTGGTGGTACTTCGACGGCAGTTCCAAGCGTCGCAACAATCACCCTGGGTGCAACCACCGTGGCACTTGCCGCAGTTGCCACTGATACTGTAATCACTGTTCCTAGTGATGGTGCGAACGATGGTTCGGTAAATGGTATTACTGCTGCTGATACGGTGGTGATTGGTGTTACAGCCTACACCGTAGCATCGGTTGACGATTCCAACGGTGGTAATTCAGGTACATCTACGATCACGTTGACCGCCGGTCTGGCAGCTGGTGCCAATGTGGGTGATGTGATTGGTGAGCGGGGATCCTTCACAGTGGACGTAACCCCGGGCACGGTGACCGATGCGACTGTGATCCAGACCATCGATGTCGATGTGACAGCTCAGGATGATGCGGCAACTGCTGGAGCAGACACCCATGCGACTGTAACGACAGTCACTGCGGTTGGCCTGACGGTGACCAAGTTCGTGCGTAATGTCACAACCGGCACGGCGGGTGGCGGCACCACTGTCTCCTATGGCGGTAACACTTTCTACACTACGGGTGTGACCGCTGTTCCCGCGCAAACCCTGGAGTATTTGGTGAGGGTCGTTAGTGACAACGGTAGTTCCGGTGCCGCGGCAGTGGAGATCACCGATCCGATTCCTGGTTTCACTACAGAAGTGACCGGTGCCTATGGCGGCTCAGATGTGGAGGTGTTCTTCTCCGATTTCTCGGGTGGTCCATCAACTTCCACCAGTCAGTGGACATTCTCTGTCAACGGTGATGAAGCCAACCTAACGGGCGGTAATCTGACGGTAAATGTTGGAAACGCAACAGGCAGTGCAGATGCGGCCGGTAATGGCGGAAGTTTGTCAGCGGATGATTTCGTTTACATGCTGTTCCGGGTAACCATTGATTAATGGTTAGCAGGTTACCTTAATGCATTTTCTTCGCATCATACGGCGGCTATTCAGTAATGGGTTTTTACCTATTGCTGGTACCGCTGTGTGCGTGAAAAAAATGTTGTTTAATGCGATGTCGGTGAGAATTTTCTCATCGACCATCGCCCTTAGTCATTTCCAGGATGAGATGACTAAGGACGGTGTTATTTGCAAGCCCTTGTCTATGATGTTGTGGATTATTCTACTGACAGGGATGTTAATACTTCCAGGGAAATCTGATGCAGTCGTAATCAATAATACAGCATTGGTAAATACTAATCTTGGCTCGATAGCCGCTTCAACGGGTGTTGATGTGCCGTTATTAACTACGCCATCAACGGTTGAGTTATTGCAATACGCGCCGGGACCAGTCCCTGGTTCAACTAGCATAGCGGTTCCCTCTACATTTTATAGTGTTACGGGTCTACCCGCTGGGCCTTTTGCACCTTCCGATAATCCTGTTGCTATTGATAGCACTCCAATACCGATGCCAGGCACGGTCGATTTGTTGCCGGCAAGTTCATATAAGGCGGGTGAGCCCGTATTTATTCGGTTAACCGATGCCGATCAAAATATTAATCCGCTGGTGGCTGAAACGATTTTGGTAACAGTAGCGACAGCCATTACAGGCGATAGTGTTGTACTACAGTTAACCGAGACTGGTTTAAATACAGGCATATTCATTGGTTATGTGCAGTCTTCCAGTGTTGCGGTAACAGTGAATGACGATGTGATTTCAGTCGGCATTAACGAATTACTGAATGTTTTTTACGTAGATGCCAGTGATGGAACCGATACCAGTGTTGATGGTGTGTTGGTTGATCCTTACGGCACGTTATTAAGTACTACTGATGGTTCACCTTTGGATGGCGGTACCGTTACTATTATTGATGTTGGAACTGGTTTGCCTGCGGTAGTGTTTGGTGATGATGGTGTGAGTAATTTCCCTTCAACGGTTACTTCTGGTGGTGTTGCGGTTGATAGCGGGGGTAATACCTATAACTTCCCTGCAGGTGGTTATCGTTTCCCATTAGTATCACCAGGGGCATATCGTATTGATATTATTCCACCCGCTGGATATAGCGGTCCATCAGTTGTTTCTACAGCTACTATACAAACCTTGCCTGGCGCACCTTTCTCTGTCGTAACAGGCTCACGCAATGAGAACTTCCTGGTAAATCCTGGCCCAGCTCTGCATATTGATATTCCACTGGATTCTTCAGCAACGGGTTTGTTTATTTCCAAAAAATCGATGAAAAATTCTGTAGCCATCGGTGAGTATCTGCAATACCAGCTGGATGTTAGTAACACTAGTGCGGCGATTTTGACGGGGGCCAGTATTGTCGATGTCCTGCCGATCGGTTTCCGGTATGAATCGGGGTCAACACGAATTGATGGTGTGTCAGTAGCAAACCCTGTTGTATCAGCCGATGGTCGTACTCTCACATTTGTTATTGGTGGCATGCCTGCTGCCAGTGCTTTTGATTTACGTTATGTCGTTGCGGTGGCGGCTGGATCAGGAGTAGGTGAAGCAACTAACCTGGCCAGTGGTAGTGCTGACGGAGGCATTGTTTCAAATACAGCACAGGCGGCGGTAACCGTGGTGGAAGATCTGATGCCCTCTCGTAGTCATTTAATGGGCAGAGTCATTGCAGGTGGTTGTAGTGCTGCTGATGGTGATAGAGGCTCAGTCAGTTTGCAACTGCAAAGTCAGGCAGTGAAAGATTTTGTTGATTACACAGCGACAGTCAGTGTTGATGTCTTGTCAGTGAATGAGCTTTCCATTGTGGTTAATTTGCCAGGCACACTGGAGTATGTTTTCGGAAGCGGATTGCGGGATGATATTCGCCTTATTGACCCGATAGTGAATGGCAAGCGATTAATATTTAAGCTTGGGCGAGGAGAAAAAGGCTCAGTTTCTGCGATTTCATTTAGAACCCGGAATAATTTAAATGCATTTGGTGAATTCTCTGTCCGTGCTTATGCTGAATTTGAAGACCCGAGTGAGTCTAAGGAAAAAACTGCCGAATTGCTATTTACACCAAATGTATCCAATAAGGTGAAAGATTTCTCACGAATTATTCGTCCTCGATTTGATTCATTATCAGCAACACTAAAACCAGGTGATTTGAAAGAACTTGATGAATTAGTTCAGAGTTTGCGGGGTCAGGATATCCGCCGCATTCATATTGTCGGACACACGGATAACAAACCCATCAGGGCAAGGAGCCGTTCTTTATATGCTGATAATGAAGCGCTTTCAAAAGCAAGAGCAAAATCTGTGGGAGATTATCTACAGAGAAGCCTTGGTCTGAAGGCTAAGAATATAAAAATATCAGGTATGGGTGACAGAAAGCAGTTGTTGTATTCGGAACGGTTAAGGGTAGATGAACTATTTGATAATGATCAGTTATCTCTTAATCGCCGCGTAGAAGTTTTGGTCGAGCTGATGAACCAGAGTCCAGAATCCAGGTTTATTATTTCCAGGAGTGATAGTGGAGTCAGGTCTGTTGATACCCTTGGGCCAAAAGGCGACCTGTCAGCACCAGGTCTTGCGACCAATCAACCGGGCATGAGCGGTGTGCGACTGTATCTCGAAGATGGCCGCTATGTTGATACAGATGACAAAGGCCTTTACCACTTCGAAGGCCTTAAGCCTGGAACACATATTGTGCAGGTGGATGTTGAAAGTATTCCGGATCATATGGAAGTCTTTTCCTGTGAAAAAGATACACGTTTCTCTGGAACGCCCCATTCACAATTTATTGATCTACAGGGTGGCAGCCTGTGGAGAGCAGATTTTTACATACGCAATAAATCTGATGTCGCTTTGAAGGGTAATGTTGGTTTGCAGTTAAGCAGCGAATTATTGAATGAGAAGTTGCTATATAAGGTGAAGATAGAAGGTAGTGGTGTCGTTCTACAGAATAGACGTCTGGTTGTTGATCTTCCTTTTGGTGCGGAATACGAAGAAGGAAGCGCCATGCTTGATGGTCGGGAATTGAAGGATGGTATTGAAAAAGACGGGCAGCTGATTTTTGAGATTGAGAGTGTAGATAAGACAGCCTGGGAAAACACCGTTACATTTACTGCAAATCAAACACTCTTATCCGAAGGTGAATTTACTTCCATGGCAATTTTGATGTATGAGGCCAGTGATGGTAAATCGCATCAGTCATCTGAAGTTGAAAATACGCTGACACGTCAAGCCGACAGTGAACGTAAAATGGTTTACCTGGGTCACTACCAGGGAATTGAGACTAGCTTAACAGATGATGACCAAATACGACTTGAGGGCGTTATAGATTATTTACGCAGTAAGAAGATTCGTAAGATTGAGGTGGTAGCCAATAATGATAATCCTCCTTTAGCTGAAAAATATCGAACTCGGTATGAAGATAATCGGGCGCTTTCCCTGGCCAGGGCAGAGTTAATCGGATCCTATATTTCTGATTCGTTGGGTCTGTATGGTCAGCAAATAAAGCGTATTGGTTTGGGGTCAGATCGCGTAGTTACAGAGGACGATGATTCCGAAAGTAATAGTCAAAATCAACGTGTTGAAATTTTTGTTACCCAGGCAAATAAAAAATCTCGAATCATTACCCGTATTAGCAAGTCGGATAGTGGCATGGTTAAAAACTCGGTAATTGGTGCGTCACCTACGCCTGATTTGGAGAAGGAAATTGAACAAAATAATAACGTAAGAGTTGAAGGATTGCAGGGTATTGTCGATGGGCAACGCTTTAGCCAGAAAATCATTCAGATGCGGGTAATGTTGGATTCACGTCTTAAAGTATTGCTGAATATTGATGGTAAGCCTGTGGATAAAGATCGTATTGCGATGATTATGCCTAATAAGGAGACAGGTAAGACAGTATACAGCTACATCGGTGTGAATCTTGGCAAGCAGGGTTCTCATGCTATAACGCTAGAAGGGATGGATCCATTTGGTAATGCAAGGTTTAGTCAGACATTAAATGTTGTGCTTACAGGCGAGGTTCACGATATACGGATAGTCGAAACAACGGGGAATATTGCAGATGGTAAATCTCCTGTCAGGATTAGAGTGCGGTTGCTTGACGCGGTTGGTGAGGTTATTCAGGCAGAGTCTGATCTCAGGATTGTTTCCGGTAGTCTTAAACCGTATGAAAAAATGGGTACATTACCTGAGGATCGTGAACGAGAAGATATCATTAAGGTAGATGAACAGGGATATATCGACTTCGCACCAGTATCTAGTAGTGGTCTCCGTCGAGTGAAATTATCGTATAACGATGCTTCGATTGATATTTCTGTGTATGTGAAACCGGATTATCGCGAGTGGATTATGGTAGGTCTGGCAGAAGGAACAATTGGCCAAAATAATTTATCCGGAAATATACAGAATCTAGAATCGGCAGATATAAATGATGAGTACTACAGAGAGGGCCGCTTGGCCTTTTATACCAAAGGAAAAATACTTGGTAAGTACCTGCTCACGGCTTCTTACGATAGTGATAAAGAAAAGCCAGATACAGCTAATGGTCTATTTGGGACTATTGACCCCAACAAGTACTACACATTGTATGGTGATGCGACAACTGTGCGGTATGACGCACAAAGCTCTGAGAAGTTATACCTTAAAATTGAGAGTGATAATTTCTATGCCATGTTTGGTGATTACAATACTGGTCTCACCGTCACTGAGCTGGGTCGTTATAGCCGAAGCCTGACGGGCATTAAAACAGAGTACCAGGATGAAAAGGTAACCGTTACCGCCTTTGCATCAGAAACCAGACAGGCTTTTGTCAAAGATGAAATTCGTGGCGAAGGGACATCTGGTTTGTATCGCCTCTCACGTCAAAATATAGTTTTGAATAGTGAGAAAGTTAGTATTGAGACACGTGATCGGTTTAGAGGCGAAGTAGTTCTAGAATCGCGTCAGTTAAGTCGGTATATCGATTATACCTTTGACCCTGTAGACGGCACGATTTATTTCAGAGAGCCAATATACAGTCGTGATGCGAGCTTTAATCCGATCTATATTGTTGCGAATTACGAAGTCAGCGCAGGTGCGGGTAAGGCAATTACTTCTGGTGGGCGTATCGCTATCAGGCCTGCCGGCACCAATGCCGAGTTTGGTGCGACATTGCTTCATGAAGGGACTATCGGTGCTGAGGCTGATTTGGTCGCTGCCGATGTTAAGTATGAGCTTAATGAAAAAACCACCTTAAAAGCAGAAATAGCGACAAGTAGTCGTAAGAGTGGAAGTAATACCATAAAAGGTAATGCCGTAATTGCAGAAGCTATAACCAGGACAGATAAAATTGATGGTAAAGTTTATTTTCGACGCCAGGAAGGAGACTTTGGCTTAGGCCAACAGCTGGGTAGCGAAACCGCAACACATAAGATCGGGCTTGATGGAAGTTATAAGCTGAATAAACGCACTGCCGTGAATACAGAAGTTTTCCGTCAGGAAAATCTTGCCACAGATGCCGTTCGCGATGTAGTTAATGCTAACGTTGAGTATAAGCAAGATGTTTATTCAATTTCCGGTGGCACGCGTTACGCAAGAGACAAAGATGGTGCAGGAGATACCCATGAATCAACACTATTGACGGCTGCCGTCAAACGGTCATTTATGGGAAATAAACTGAGCTTACATGCCAGTACAGAAAAGGCTGTAAATAACGACGGAAATGCTGATTATCCAGATCGGTTTATTACAGGTGGTGAGTATCGTTTGACAACGAATACTCGACTATTTGCCGAACATGAAATCACCAGGGGTGAAAATCAGGATAGCTCTACCTCAAGAGCCGGCCTGAAAGCGACGCCATGGAAAGGCGCTGCCTTGTCCAGCAGTGTTGAAAATCAAACTACAGAATACGGACCTCGTATTTTTGCAAACATGGGGTTGACTCAGGGAGTTCGCGTTAATCAGTTCCTGAAACTTGATTTTGGTTTTGAGCAAGTTAAAACATTACGCCATCCGGGTGATATACCCTTTAATGTCAATGTGCCCCCGGCATCAGGCACAATTAGTGATGATTTCACTGCAATTTCAACTGGCGCTACCTACAAGAAAAAGCTCTGGTCCTTAACAGCTCGTGCTGAGAGGCGCGATGGCACGCAGGAAGATAAAGTTGGATTGTTGATGGGTTTTTATCGGCAACAAACCCCAGGGTTTGGTTTGGCTGCAACAGCGCAGTATTTTGATACCGAGCGTGTGACAGGGCTTAATAATACGTCAACCAATCTAGAATTCTCTTTGGCATACCGTCCTATTAAGAGTCAGTGGATTGTTTTGAACCGATCCAGGTTCATGAATGAAACCGCACGCACTGTTGATGGCATAACCCGAACCAGGAAGCTGGTTAATAATCTGAATGCTAACTATTTGCATGATCGTGATAATCAGGTTTCCTTAACGCATGGCATCAAGTATGTCATAGACAATTTTGACGGAACTGAATACAGCGGTGTGACTAATCTCTTCGGTACCGAATATCGGCATGATCTTAATCACCGTTGGGATGTCGGAGCACAGGCTAGTATGTTGATGTCCAGTGTTGGCAACAGTTATCGCTATTCATGGGGTGTTTCCATAGGGCATACGTTAGCAAAGAATCTTTGGGTAAGCGTAGGTGTAAATATCGATGGATTTACTGACGATGACTTTACATCTGCTAACTACACGGCGTCAGGTGTGTATGCTAAATTCCGCTTTGCCTTTGATCATTATACCAAACGAAGGGTGATGGCCTGGTGGGAGAGAAAGTAATAGTTAGTGAATGACCGCTTTGTTGTGCAAGGGATTCTTCGAATTATCACAATGAATTTCATTCGAGCATAAAAAAACCCCGTTATAGGGACGGGGTTGAGAGCCGATTTATTATTATTATTGCTTCAGTTTAATCAGCAGTCCAGATTATTGCATAGGTAACCGCAAGATAGAACTATAGAAGCATTTAAGCCTTATCCTTCAGTATCGCGAGAGCTGCTTCCTTGGTTCCAGCAACCCGAGTGTTATATTTGATCATATATGTTTCGGCGGCATATCGTGCATTATTTCTTTTAGATTCATTTTCTGCTACATATACAACATTCATAAACTCATCAATACCTTCCCACAATGTTTTTTGAACATCAGCGGCCACAGAAAAACAGCCTGACTCTTTGCAAATAACATCTGTAGATGATGAGTAATTCTTACGAATCTCATCGCGAATCGCTTCTAAGTCTCCCATTGAAAATTCATCATCCATGCACGTGTCGCAATACAACACGCCATTGTAATCTTCTAATTTAATTCGTTGTGAATCCATCATCACTCCCAGTTATCATATATAGCGAAAACATATATAAACTACTATTGATAGTGCATTTGCTTATATAATTAGTTTATCGTCTTGTGACGTAGTTCCTTTAACGTATTTTTTGTAGGATTTTTCCTACAAAATTAATTAGAAAGGAGTGTTAGGTTAGCTTTATTGGCTATTAAGCTGGGGTGAGACGATGGTTAGGTGTGAATTGCCTCATCCCCCTTATACGCGTTCCTGGCAAGCTGGTTTAACCCTGAGATAAACGGAGTCTTATTTTTATGTTTGTCTATCTGTGCCGGGCCTGTCGGAATTCCAGCCTGCGCAAATGCCTATATATAGAAGGACGCATAAGGGAGGGATAGGGTTTAGCTATTTGTGTGGTAACCCGCGAATCTATTGCCCTCTGCATCCCTTACAAAAGTGTGATCCTGGTCACAAACTACCCAGCCTGCTCTATTGCGATTCAGCCCAAAGCCGTTAACTAAAACAGAGGATTTATGCACATTTTGGCTGCCTTTGGGCAGGATTGGGAGATGAATAATGAAGAACAAATCTGCTGGATTTACCCTGATTGAATCGGTATTAGGTATGGCTTTGCTGGCGGTAGTTGGCTTGATGACTGTACCGGATTTCGTGGCTGCTGCGGAAGAAGCAAGTGCTCAAGCTAAATGGGATATTTCGGTAACTGCAAAGAACAGCCGAATGGCTATTGCCACCGAAACAGGCAGTATGCCTACGGTGAGCACCCTGGCAGAAAATCTGGTGGGTGCAAGCGGCAAAGCAGTATCAGGCGGTATTCTGGTGCAGGTAGATGGTGGGGATTACACCATTCCAACTTATACAAATTTGTTGTGCAACGAACCAACACAAAATATTAATGAAAAGGTACGTTGCGTGGGTTCTATTTCTTAGTATTTAACAATAAGGTTCACAAAAAAGCCGCCTATAAGGCGGCTTTTTTATTTAAAGAGTTTGTACAGAATAATGTTTGGAGTTGAATTTAAAATTTATTTTAATTGCTCTGATGAGTTATTAAGAAACATCGCCAACTTTTAACTCTTTTATTTTTCGGGTCAGAGTATTACGACCCCAGCCCAGGAGTTTGGCTGCATCCTGCTTTCGACCTCCGGTATGCTTAAGTGCAATTTCTATCATGATGTACTCAAATCGAGGTACAGCCTTATCCAGTATGGCAAGCTCACCATTGGAGAGAAGAGAGTCGACCCAGTGACGTAAACTATCTTCCCAATTATCACCCGACGTGAGGGTTGAAGAAGTCTGAAGTTTAGACTGTTGTAATTCAACAGGCAGGTTATCCAGGTGAATATTTTGCCCGGGTGACATGACGGTCAACCAGCGGCATGTGTTTTCAAGTTGTCGCACATTGCCTGGCCATTCCAGTTGGCAAAGATAATCTTCCGCTTCTTTGTCCAGCAGTTTTACATCTGCGTTTAATTCTTTTGCTGCACTGGCAAGAAAATGTTTTGCTAACAGGGGAATATCTTCCTGTCGTTCACGCAATGGTGGCATATGAATTCGGATAACATTGAGGCGATGGAAAAGGTCTTCACGAAACAGGCCATCTTTTACTCGTTGCTCCAGATTCTGGTGAGTAGCGGCAATGATGCGCACATCTACTTTGGTAGGGGTGTGGCCGCCAACACGGTAAAATTCGCCATCGGCCAGTACACGCAATAAGCGAGTTTGTAGCTCGGCTGGCATGTCGCCAATTTCATCCAAAAATAAAGTGCCGCCATCAGCCTGTTCAAAGCGACCTTTGCGCGCACTTTGCGCGCCAGTAAAAGCGCCACGCTCATGGCCGAATAATTCAGATTCCAGCAAGTCACGCGGAATTGCTGCGGTGTTCAGTGCAATAAAAGGTTTGTTGGTGCGAGGGCTGTGGCGATGTAACGCGAGTGCCACGAGTTCTTTGCCGGTACCTGATTCACCATTTATTAGGACGGTAATTTTTGAATGAGCAAGTCGGCCGATAGCGCGAAACACCTCCTGCATGGAAGGCGCTTTACCAATAATCTCTGGAGTCTCTTCCAGTGCCTCTAGAGATTCACTCGTTTTTACGTTTTGATTGTGTTGTATGGCACGGTTTACCAATTCAACGGCTTCATCAATATCAAAGGGTTTTGGTAAATACTCAAAGGCGCCACCCTGATAAGCAGAAACGGCACTGTCCAGATCCGAGTGGGCAGTCATTATAATGACTGGCAATTCAGGATATAGTGCGCCGATTTGCTCCATCAGTTCTAGCCCATCAACACCGGGCATGCGTACATCGGTAATAATTGCATTTGGCATTTCGGTTCTTAGACGATCAAGCACGCCCGCAGCATTCTCAAAGGTAGTGACTTCCATGTCAGCCTGTTTTAGAGCTCTTTCCAGAACCCAACGAATGGAGCGGTCATCATCAATGACCCAAATATTATGTGAAGGATTCATGCGTTAATTCTCATCATTGTTTACTGCGGTGTATTTTCAAAAGGTATTAGCAAGCTGAATTTAGTTCGCCCCGGTTGACTCTCACATTGAATTAAGCCGCCATGCTGGTTAATGAGTGATTGAGATATGGATAATCCTAATCCCGTGCCTTCAGCGCGCCCTGTGACCATGGGATAAAAAATATTTTCAATCATGTCTTCAGGAACCCCTGGGCCGTTATCGATAATGTCTACTCGGCAGACTAATTTATGAAACGCGTGGCCTATGGTGAACTGGCGTACAGCTCGTGTGCTAAGGATTATTTCACCCTTGTGACCAATGGCTTGAACAGCATTACCGACAATATTCAAAATTGCCTGAATGAGTTGATCGCGGTCTGCTATCAGATCAGGAATACTGGGATCGTAATCGGTGATAATCTTTATGTCATTGCTAATGCCTACATTAACCAGCTGACGGACATGTTCGAGCACCTGGTGTATATTGAGAGGCTCTTTTTTCGGTAGTTTATTTGGGCCGAGTATACGGTCCACCAGGCTCTGTAAGCGATCAGCTTCACCAATGATGATGTTGGTGAATTCTTTCAAATCCTCACCAGGTAATTCTCGTTCCAGTAGTTGCGCAGCTCCGCGCAGACCACCGAGTGGATTTTTGATCTCATGTGCCAGACCTCGTACCAGGGTACGGAAGGTTTGTTGTTGGCTGAGTTGATGTTCCTCGCGAGCGATGCGAATTTGCCGGTCCATTTGCTGAATTTCAACTAACAGACCGGATTGTCCTAACTGTTGAGCCAATGGGGTAATGGTGTAATCAACAATTACTTCGCGTTGGCCAGGTAGCGTAATAGTCACTTCGTGTTCTGTGAAGGGGTGGCCTGTATTGACTCCCTTGATTATGGCTTCAAGTAGGTGGCTGCCCGCAGGAAATAACGTGTCACACTTTTGCCCAATGAGCCGTTTAGCGCTCACTGCAAACAGCATTTCACCGGAGGGGTTGATGTAATCCAGTCGTAAATCAGCATCAAACATCATTATCGCGTGTGACAGGTTTTCCAAAATGCGTTGGTAATGATCGGGTGGCATGGTTATTCCAGGTGACATGATGATGGGTGCAGCAAGAACCAGGCCTGTTTGGTTTAATGCTTGAGATTCGTTGTTGTTCTAAAGATTTATCCGGGTGTTTTTGGGTATAAAAAATATTAAAAACAATAAGTTGTAAGCCTGGATGGGTCATGTTTTTTTTGTGAAAATTCAAGGAACGACCCAGCCCCACAGGCCTAATATAGCGTAAAGTGGCGGGAAATGCACCATTACGGTGCGTTGTTGGTTTTGGGTGGAGTTTCGGTTAAGTGATGGCAGTTAAAGCTGCCAGTTAAAGATTGTACTGGTTTGGTCAGCGGATATTTGATTACCTGGCAATGGCTCGTTGCAAATGTACCATCACGGATTCAGACTGAATTACCATTTTTTTGTTTTTATCTACCACCTGAACAATAAAAGTGTGGCTACCTCGATCAATATTTTTGAGCTGGATGCTTCCGGTTTGACCTTCACCAGCATTTTTTCCATCCATTAATAATACGTAGGAATGCCCGGGCTTGAGTCCTGGCTTGAGGACGAATTGAACTTCTAAATTGCCCACATTGTCACGGACAGCCGAGTCATTAGCAGGACTGGTAATGACAATTGATTCGTAATTTACCTCAGTCTTGATTGGGCTGGGGCTGATCGTTGTTTCGGAGCGTGGCGGTGGTGCGTAGTTGGATGAAGGTTTAAGTTTGATGGGCTCGGCATTAATTTTGGTGGGCACGTCACTGAATGTCACGCTGCCATCGGGGTTGGTGTGTTTGTAAACTTCTGCAGAGCTACTCGTGGCAATGAGCATGCCTGGCAAAATTAACAATAGCGATAGAGTTACTGGTTTCATGTTTCTACTGTAGCTAAGTGCGACGGGTAGTACAATTTTTGGGTGAAAAATTTCACTAATGCCGTTAGTCAAAATCGTTCACGGAGACCGAGAATTTATCTGCCAGATCATCCTGACCATAAAAAAAGCCCCCTGTCCCGAAGGAGAGGGGGCTTTTTTACTGCATGTACTGAACAGCTAGTTATGTAGCTGTTTTAGCATGAGTAATACATATCGTATTCAACCGGATGCGTGCTCATGCGCAGACGGGTGATTTCTTCCATTTTCAAGTCGATGAAGGCGCTGATCATGTCGTCAGTGAACACGTTGCCAGCGGTCAAGAAAGCACGATCACCATCTAATTCTTCCAGCGCTTGATCGAAGGAATGGCATACCTGTGGGATTGCCGCAGCTTCTTCAGCAGGCAGGTCGTACAGATCTTTGTCCATAGCTTCGCCAGGATGGATCTTGTTCTGGATACCGTCCAGGCCAGCCATCATCATTGCTGCAAAGGCCAGGTAAGGGTTGGCAGTAGGATCAGGGAAACGCAGTTCGATGCGACGGCCCTTAGGATTGCTATCAAACGGAATACGAATGGAAGCAGAACGGTTGCGGGCCGAGTAGGCCAGCATCACAGGTGCTTCAAAACCCGGTACCAAACGTTTGTAGCTGTTGGTCGAGGCATTAGTGAAGGCGTTCAGTGCGCGGGCATGTTTGATGATGCCGCCAATGTAGAACAGAGCCGTTTCGCTCAAGCCGCCGTATTCATCGCCAGCAAACAGGTTGTTGCCATCCTGGAACAGAGACATGTGCACGTGCATGCCGGAACCGTTATCACCGACTAATGGCTTAGGCATAAAGGTCGCTGTTTTGCCGTAGGCGTGAGCAACATTGTGAGTCACGTATTTCTGGATTTGTACCCAGTCAGCACGTTGAGTCAGGGTAGAGAAACGAGTGCCGATTTCGCACTGGCCAGCGGTGGCGACTTCGTGGTGATGTACTTCAACAGGCACGCCCATTTCTTCCATGGCCAGACACATTGCAGCACGGATGTCGTGCAGGCTGTCCACTGGAGGCACGGGGAAATAACCACCCTTCACGCCAGGCCGATGGCCGATGTTGCCGTCTTCGTAGACTTTTT
The DNA here is from genome assembly GCA_030617485.1 of Gammaproteobacteria bacterium. Next base: position 7,483 of record JAUWVK010000002.1, on the reverse strand, counting down.
CGGAGTTCCACTCAGACTCCTCGGAGTCAATTTTGTAGAAGCTACCCTGCATGGAGTTGCCCCAACGCACGTCGTCGAGGATGAAGAATTCTGGCTCAGGACCGAAGTAGGCCGTGTCGGCAATACCGGTGCTCTTCAGGTAGGCTTCTGCGCGGTCAGCCACAGAGCGGGGATCACGTTCGTAACCCTGGCCGGTAGTTGGCTCGACGATGTTACAGGTGATGTTGAGCATGGCCTCATCAGAGAATAAATCCATCACAGCAGTAGACGTGTCAGGCATGAGGATCATGTCGGATTCGTTAATGCCCTTCCAGCCCTGGATGGAAGAACCATCGAACATTTTGCCTGCGGTGAAAGTGTCTTCATCCACTTGGTGGTGAGGCACGGTGACGTGCTGCTCTTTGCCGTGGGTATCGGTGAAGCGGAAGTCAACGAACTTCGCCTCGTTATCTGCGATCATTTTAAGAACGTCTTTTGCGGACATTGTGAACTCTCCTGATTGTTTATAACTAAATTATTGGTAACTGTTTATTTATAAGAATGCTTGTCAATAATGTTATCTGCTGAGTGTTACTCAGCAGATCTAAAATGTGTTTGTCGATATCTGTTCCTATTCCTGACAAAAGGAGCTAATAGCTAGCGGGAATTTCTCTCCTGTCGAGTCCACATTTGGTGGAAACCCGTCTTATCATCAACAGGAGTGCATGAAATATGCCACAGACAACTTAACCAATGAAAACAGTGTGTTGCTGATATTTTGCCAGCCTGGCTATGCTTTCTCCCTCTTTGATTAGCACTAATATAATGCAAGTTGCTTATAGGTGCACAGTGTCAGTGCGTTTATATATTTTTTATCTCTTTTTTTATGATTCTACGTTAATTAAAAATCATCGTTAGTTTAAAATGGTTTCTGAAGAAAATAGTCGTGGGTTCAGTGAAAATGGATCTGAACATCAGCGATGCACTCTTCTTCCCGGGCAAGACGATCTAGCTTCTCGGCCATCGATCGCGCCTCGGCGATATCCTTGGTTTCACCGAACGGTAATAATAACTCGACATGAATTTTCCCGTCTAGGTAGTGAAGCACGGTTTCTTCGACATATTTAGCTGCTTCCAGCCCCCGCCAGCGTTGTTTGAGGAGTTCCAGCACCTCTTTTCGCAGCGGTAAGCCGCTGCATGGGGCTGCTTTTTCATCGTCTTCCGGGTCAATGTGAACCATGACATCGGTTACCGCCTCTACTTCTCGCATGATCTGGGCGCGTACCGTGTCGCTGACACGATGCCCTTCCGATACGCTGATTTTCGGGTTGACCAGAATATGGACGTCCACCAGGCCATCACTGCCCATGCGCCGGGTGCGTAGCATGTGCAGGGCAACCACGTCATCAACGGACTGAATGGCTTTGGTGATTTGTTCGATTTCATCTGGTTCCATGGCGGTATCGATGAGTTCCTGAGTACTTTTCCAGGCCAGGTCAAAGCCGATTTTACCCACCATCAAACCAACGCCGACGGCAGCCAGGGCATCGAGATACTCGAATCCCGCCATACTACCCAATACTCCAATCACCACAATCACCGATGAAATCGCATCGGAGCGGCTGTGCCAGGCATTGGCGCGCAACAGGTTGGAGTTATGTTTTTCAGCGATACGGATAGTGTATTGGTAAATGGCTTCTTTGCTGCCAATGGAAATCGTGGCGACCACGAGGGCTAACCAGCCCGGGTGCATCAGTAATTCGGGGTGCATCAGGCGCAGGCTGGCATCATAGGCGATACCGATGGCCACACCGATAAGGGCAACGCCAAGAATGACTGTGGTCAGGGTTTCGATACGGCCATGGCCGTAGGGGTGTTTCTCATCGGCTTCGCGGCGGCCATGTTTGACGGCGAACAAAACCAGGCCGTCAGTGGCTAGATCAGAGAACGAATGAATACCATCGGCGATCAGGGCCTGAGAGTTGGCGGTAACTCCAACAACAATTTTGGCTACACCCAGAAGTAAATCAACGGCAGAGCCAACCAGGGTGACCTTGCGAGCCTCCTGATAGCGTTCCTCGTTTAACTCGCTCAGGTGGGCATGATGATGGCTATGACCCATCGTTAATCCTTAACCTTTCCCTACCCGAATAGAGATCAACACTTCATTCGTGTCAGGGTCAGTAATGCGCGCCTCAACAATTTCATGGCCATTAATCCGGCACCAGGCAGGGATATCACATAACGCACCGGGGTCTGTGCAGCTAACATCCAGGGTGTCGCCCTCCGGTAGAGTTAGCACCATATTCTGGGTGCGAATCACGGGCAGGGGGCAGAGTACATTGCGCGCATCCAGTTTGTGATGGGTCTGTTTGCGAGCAGTGATTTTGTTAGAGTTCCGTTTGCTGGCGATCATAGATACCACTCCGTAGGAATATCTTCTATCTGGTATGGGGTGACGTCCATTTCAGTCATTTCTGTTGTTTCTCCATTTTTAATGTGTACTTCCACTCGTACGCTGGCCGCTTTTTTACCCTGACTAAAGCGAGCCGTGAGTCGTGCTGCGATTTCCAGGTCTTCTTTATTGATGTTGCCATCGATCAGTACCAGTGGGCCTGGATGGCTAACCGGGATCAAGTGTGTGAATTGTTTGCGATAACCTTCCAGAAAACGATTTTCGCCTTCCTCGCGACCGACAATCAGTTTGAAATGGGGTCGAGGACGCAGATGTCGGCCCACTTTGAGCAACATAATGTCATCAAGTTCATAGTCACGCTCGCCACGACTCGTCCACAGGTCGGCCAGTTTATTCGAGTAAGCCGAATCGGTAAGAAAGCAGCAACCACCGGCGGGTTGAGCATAATCTTCTATGCCCATTTCTCCTGCCAGAGCAATTTGTGGTTTGCGGCCGCGGCCATTGAAGCCAAACAGTTGTTCACGGTTAACCCAGCCTTCTCGTTCGGGCAGGGTTTCAGGCAGTATTTGGGCACACAGGGGACGGAGCAACTGATCCTCAGCACCAGATTCTCGCTGGATTACCGGCATGGTATCGCGCCGTTGTGACATGGGTCGTTGGCCTACGACTTCGCCGGTGATAATAAAATCAAAGTCATTTTCCTGAATCCATTCGTGAGCCTTTTTTACCATGAAACATTTGCAGTCCAGACAGGGGTTCATGTTGCTGCCGTAACCGTGTTTGGGGTTAATCACCACATCCTTGTATTCTTCGATGATGTCGATGATATGAAGCTTGATGCCTAGCTGTTCCGCAACCCAGAGGGCGTTGTTGCGTTTAGGTTTAGCCTTGTCTTTTTTGCGAATCGCGTGGGTATGGCCTTCCACGCAAAAACCAGTATAAAAATTAATACCCTCGACATGAATGCCCTGATCCATGATGGCTTTGGTCGCCAGCATGGAATCAAGTCCACCGGAGATCAGCGAAATAGCTTTGCGTTGAGTGTTCATGGTTTCGGGAATAGGTGGTTTGGGAATACGCGCTAAAAAATTAGTGTTTAACTGGTTTGGTGAGTCGCTAAAAGAGCGGGCGATTATAGACCAAATTGTCCGATGAGGCTTGTTTTGAGGTGGGTCAAAGTTGAAATCTGAGCCAGATTAGACAGTTTTTGCTAGAATTCTAGCTAATCGTCATTAGTGATAAGGCGTTTTGTTAACGTTTCGTTAAAAAGTGGCAAACAATAACCAATGGAAGCTGTAAAACATGTCTGAGCAAGAAACTCTTAACGCCATACGGCGCATTAAAAAAACCCACGAGAATCTGGTAGTTACTATCGGTGTATTGATTGGCATGACCCTGCTGATTTACTTTTTTACCTTTGCCATGTTTGTGGACAAGGCTTCAATGGTGTTGGTCTGGTTCGAGACAATTACCGCTATATTGATGGCACTTATGTTGGTGTTTCTTAAGAAGGTAGGTTTTTTCCTGACGAAGTTGCTATTGGGGCGACGTCCCGATTGTCGAGTAGTGTTTACGGCGATAGTGGCAGCGGATCTTGCGCTGGATGATCAGGCGATAGTGGAAAAAATAAATTGATTAATGTTTTTGCTTATCAATAATTCTAGTGGGCGTAGCTTGAGTAACGCGTTGTAATTGTTGTTTCGCCTGAACACTTCCTGTGTGTTCCCACAGTTCGTACGCCGTTAATGCGTCGTACAGGGGTTGTTCGTTTTCAAAACTTCTTATGGTTTGCAAAACGTCCATTGCCGGAACAAAACTTTCGTACATGTGTTCATAAAGCTGGCCCTGTTGATGGGGTGTGTTGTGGTGTAACTGATAATAAGCGCCGATGCCGAGATCAACATAGTAGTTAGTATTTACTAATCGGGCTCTTGCACGTTGAGGGAAAAACCCTGCGTGCAGCAAACAAATGTCACCCACATCACGTAGTTTTTCAATCTGGCGGTGGCCGGACTCGCGAAGCCCGTTGAGGTAATCCAGGGCAAGAATTCGTACGGCTAAATCTGGTTTACTAAGGAAGCGCTGCAAAAGAAAAACTAAATAACTCTGCACCTCTTCGCCCAGGTGACGATGAGATTTGTCTTCCGCTTCACAGACTAATTCATGCCAGTGAGCGGTGGATGTGGGTTGTAGCTTGATGTCACGCATACATACCTCCTCAGCCTATTTAGGTTATCGGCGGTTATGAGGTGGGCTTTAGTGTTAAAAAACAGAGTATTAGCGAATTCCCCCCTCTGTCCCCGCCATCAAATTCCGAATATTAGATCGATGCCGCCATAACAACATCACGCTGATGATGGCGGCGACAATGATGAATTCCTGTTCCGGGCGTAACCACCACATATACAGAGGTGACAGGCAGGCAGCCGCTAATGCTGCCAGTGAAGAGATATTGAATACTTTGGCCATGACTAGCCAGGTGGCCAGTAAGGCGATTCCAACAGGCCATGCCAGGGTAATTAATACTCCGAAGGCAGTCGCAACACCTTTGCCTCCGCGGAAATTGAAAAATACCGGGTACAGGTGACCAAGAAATGCAGCCAGAGCAGTAAGGGCAAGAATAAGTGGTGGCATACCCATAAGCTGTGCGGTAACCACCGGAATGACGCCTTTAATGGCATCACCAAATAGTGTGATTGCGGCAGCTTTTTTACCACCAACCCGAAGCACATTTGTGGCGCCGGGGTTGTTTGAGCCCTGAGTGCGAGGATCAGGCAGTCCCATGATCCGACAGGTGATGATGGCTGCGGAGAGTGAGCCCGCAAGGTAGCCGGCAAAAATTAGAATATTTTCAAGCATGTCCTATTATCGCGCAGTCTGCCATGGGTTGGTCAAGTACGCTGGTCTGCCAATATTCAAACCGTTATCATTTGCACCTAACTATTGGAGTCAGTATGGATATTATTTTCCTTCACGATCTCACCATTGAAACCATTATTGGCATCTATGATTGGGAGCGCAAAGAAAAGCAGTCAATCATTCTCGATCTGGACATGGGTGCGGATATTGCCAATGCGGCTCGTACGGATGCCATTGAGGATACGCTTAATTACAAGGCTGTCGCCAAGCGGCTGATTGAGTTCGTTGGTGATAGCGATTTCCAGCTGGTGGAGACGCTGGCCGAGCGCGTGGCGGAAATTGTGCTCAATGAGTTTGATGTTAAATGGCTGCGCCTGCGCGTCAATAAAAAGGGTGCGGTACGTTACGCCGGTGATGTGGGTATTGTGATTGAGCGCGGTGAGCAGAGCTGATTATGCCCAGAGTGTTTGTTGGGATAGGCAGTAATATTGATCGGGACGCCAGCGTGCGAGCCGGTGTGGTGGATCTGCGTGAAAAGTACGGTGAATTACAGTTGTCCTCGGTTTACGAAAGTGAGGCCGTTGGGTTTGAAGGGGCTGCTTTTTATAACCTGGTGGCAGCTTTTGATACGTCAGATAGTGTCGACCAGGTTATTGAGACTCTGGCTGAGATTGAGGAAGCTCATGGGCGCCAGCGAGGCAGCGAGCGTTTTTCTTCACGAACTCTGGATCTGGATCTATTACTCTACGGTGATTTGGTGGCTACTGGTAAGGGCTACCATGTGCCACGGGATGAAATTCCTCGCTATGCCTTTGTGTTATGGCCACTCTCGGAGCTGGAGCCGACCATGAAACACCCGCAAACAGGCGAAACTTTTTTGGCCATGTGGGAAGATTTTGACAAAAGAAATCAGGCTCTGCTGCCGATACACTTTCAATGGTAAAGTTTATTTAACGTGCTAATGCCGTAACGGGCGCCCTGCTATTAATTGACATGCAAAACAGTAATGTTTACAAGGTTTAACCGGATAAAAGCCAGCAAATGAGTGACAAGTCCACAACGGTAGATCAATCCACAGGTGAAGAGGCTGGTAGCAAAGCCTTGCCCTGTATTTTGATTGTCGATGATTCGCCAACGATACGAGTTTCACTAACTCGTTACGTGAGGGATGAATTTACTCCGCTCGAGGCCTCTAATGGTGAGGAGGCCTGGGAGCAAATCCTGAATGATGAGAGTATCGAAGTAGTGGTCAGTGATCTGTCGATGCCTGAACTGGATGGTTATGGACTGGTTGAGCGCATACGAAATAGCGAAGTCGAGCGAATACAAAATTTGCCTGTCATTATGGTGACGGCGGCTGATGATACCGATGCCAGGGAAAGAGCATTTCAGGCAGGTGCCAATGATTTCCTTGCAAAGGATAGTGACAAGGTCGAGTTTTTGGCGCGCTTGCAGGCTCAACGCAAACTGGCAAAGGCCATGCGTCTGCTGGAAAAGAGCCAGCAGGAGCTCCGCGAGCAGTCCAGTAACGATGTTCTGACTGGTTTACCTAACCGGAGTTTTTTCCATCAGGTTGCCACCAAACAAATTTCATTGATGCGTCGGCAAAAGGAATATTTTGCTGTGTTGAAGATAGATATTGATCATCTCAAGACGATTAATGTCTCACATAGTAATTCTGCCGGAGATTATGTGCTAAGCAAGGTGGCGGAGACGCTGGCTGAAACCATTCGTGATGAGGATTTGGTGGCTCGTGTTGGGGGTGAAGAATTTGCAGTGGGCTCACCTTACACAAACCGTCTGGCGGCCATCGTTCTGGCTGAGCGTTTGCGCAAGGCCATTGAAGCACTGGAGCTGGATTATGAAGGGAGCCCTGTTGATGTCACCATCAGTATTGGTATCGCTTTGGTTCCTCAGGATGGCGATAATCTTGTCGATGTGTTGGCTGAGGCTGATGCGCGCCTTGAGATCGCAAAAGAAGGCGGCCGTAATCGCTTTTGTGCTGCCGATAAAAAGAGTAACGATAGTGAAGTGGATGTGGACATGTTGTGTCCCGATCTGGACGAGGCTATGTCCATGATTAGCCACGGTAACCTTCACAGGGTTATGCCTCACCTTCCCAAATTGCTGGAAGACCTGATTCCGTTATTTGAACTCGTCAATGAAGAGTCTGCTGCTACCATCGATGTTGATCAGGTTAGGTCTGCCATTGAAGCTTTAAAACGCTAG
>JAUWVK010000063.1 GCA_030617485.1 Gammaproteobacteria bacterium | reverse complement strand
AGATTCACTAACATGGCTCATTGAAATGGGGCCATCGGATGCAAAGGTTACCTGGCAAAAAGTTTTATCTAGAGGTAAAACCAGTCCTCTTTTAGCAGGTAATTCTTCGGGCGCTATGGTATTTAAAAATGTTGATGTATTCTTTTCTGGGTCCTGGCAGCCAAGCTTGCCAATCTCCATTCCAAGTACGCGACAACCCAGGCGAAGTGTTTCATCAATTTTTTCATCCAGAGAAATACCCGAAATAGAAGTAGCTTCATAGAGGTCTCTCAAGCGTTCTCCCTGTTCAACGGCAGAAGTCTCTGATTTGGCTGAGCGCTTGATGATGGATATCATGAAGGTGCCAATAAAAAGTGAAATCCAGCCAAGAAAGAAAAGTAACATGTAAGTTGCTTCATTTCTTTCCGTTACTTCGGAAAATATATGGCTTATTTCATCCTGAGATGCGTTCAATAGCTCGTCGGAGAGCAAGCCGGAAACACCCATCATCAAGTGATGTTCATATAATGCAGATTCACTGATTAATAATTGGTAAGCTTTTCCTTGCTGATTACTGGCAAATAATATTTCTGCCTTTTTGGTGGTCGCATTAGAAACTTTTAGGTGTTCGCTGATTTCCTCCCAGGTTTTTTGTTCAGCTTCTTCCATAGGACTTGATAACATCTTTTGACTGATGGTGTTGAATATCACATCTTGATTTTTGAATTCTAAATAGGCTTTAGATTTTTCCTGTGGGGTACTCGCGCTCGTTAACTGTTGTATAGCCATGGCTTGAGAATGCACAGCATTTAGCAATTTTGTAATCTGGTGGGCTTCTACAGATTCGCTGGCCATTTCTTGCATCAGTTGTTTGTTTTCAAAGATATTGTTGAGCCAGAGCACCATAAGTAGAAATATCAGGGTGATTATTAAAACGAAACCACCCGTTATTTGTGACGGGGCATTTTTTATAACTTGTATGTTTGACTGTAGGGGCATTTTTTTAGTCGTATTAGTGATCTAACCGAGCTGTCTCCTTAGTTTTCTTTGTGAATAGCGTCACAAAAGTACTAATTTTCTTATATTTCATTGTATGAAAAAGAATCGCGATGTTATCATTTACTGTTATAAAACCTTTAAAATTAATGACTTACCATCTTTGTCGGCTTGGAGCCCAAAAGGTTTAGAGAAAAAGCCCTCTTCAGGGCAAATTGTTAATATTCACTATTAATCCGTAAATTGATCGCAGTAATAGTGAGAGGCGGTAGATGCTACCTAATCAATTTTCTTCTGATTCAGACTAAAAAAAACCCACATATTGTCGCTGTTATAAGGGATAGACTAATTAACCATATTGAGATGGGATAGATGGGCCGGCGAGGGAAACTTTGAGCATCAGCTTTTACGATTATCGTTGGTCTGACTAGCCCAGGATTAAAGGAAAATATCGAATGCAGAGTAAGCAACTCTGGTACACACGACGGGGAAATGAAGTCCGTGGCCCTTTTCCGGCTCCACAGATTTCTCGATTTATCCTGTTAGGACGTATCAGAGAAACGGATGAGCTGAGTAGTAACCAGCACGACTGGCAGAAGGTTTCCGATGTGCCTGTACTTTTACCTGAAGAGCTCCAGGGCAATCAGGATGATCCGGCTGCGCGAGAACGTCTGATGATCGCACGCATGCGTGAGGATGAGAGAAGCTCCCGCAACCGTCGTGGTGAGGGTAATGGTGAGAGCGATTCAGAGCATCCAGTGGAGGAACGACGCCAACGAGATGACAATGACCGCCGCAAAAAAGAAGAAGAACAGCTAATCCGCCATCGTGAAATTAAAACGGCCATTGCAGAATCCGCAAAGCAAAATAAGGATCATCATTTTTTTAGGGGCGTGTTTGCAACACTGGTGCTTGCGGGCTTGATCGGTGGTGCCTGGTATTACCAGCCCTGGCAAAAATTGGACTTTGCAGATTGTAATGCGCCGGCACAGCCATGGGTTAACTGGAGTAATTGTTCGATGGAAGGTGTGCGTCTGGTGAATACGGATTTACGGGGCGCCCGCATGCGCAACGCAAAACTGGCTGGTAGTGATTTCCGGGGTAGTCAGCTCGGTGGGGCGGATTTGGCATACACCAACATGGTTGGGGCCAACTTGTCTGGAACTCAAATGGGTCAGGCAGCGTTAGTGGGTGCTAATCTCCGAAATGCTGATTTGTCGGCCGCGAATCTTAATGGCGCAAATCTGGCCTACGCTATTTTTCAGGGCGCAGATTTAACCGGTGCGGATTTAACGGGTGCAGATTTGAGCAACGCCGATTTAAAAGGGGCTACCATAACCTTTGCCAAGATTGCCGATGCCAGGCTGGATAAGGCCACCTGGATTGACGGCAAAATATGTGCGGTTGGATCCATAGGGAATTGCAACTAATGCCAACGAGAATGGTGAGTCACTACTGTAATTATAAAAAATAGTTGTAAAAAGTAGTTAAAAAGATTCAGTGGTATAGCGCGAAACTTTAATACTCTCAGACCAGTAATCTTGCGGTAATCCTGCCTTTTGTTTGAGGTGCCGTAAAAAACTATCGGCATCCGGAAGAGATTCCCATACAGCGGGTAGAAAGGTTCCCCGATGTTGTCCATCTTCAAGCACCAGCCCATCAATACCCGGTCGAATTTGTTTCAATAGATCTTCTTCAGAATCAAAACTCATGGCAACGGCTGGGGTGAGTACCGAAATGTGGAATTCCAGGTTTCCCAGCTCATCGTTTGATACAGGCTGGAAACGGGGGTCCGAAAAAGCTGCGGCGTACGCATTGTGCGCGACATCATTGATCAGTGGTTGGTAAGCTTCCAGCGAACCAATACAACCACGAAGTTGTCCAGCTATTTTTAAAGTAACGAAACTGGCCCCTGGATTTTGCAGCGGGCTCGGATAACGTGAAGTCTCTACCGGTAAATGTTTTCCGTGCTTGAGTCCATAATCGACAGCCTCAAACGCTATTTGTCGTAGCAAGATGTGCTCTTCCTCGCACAGGCCGGTGCCTGATGCATCCTCATCTGTAAAAATATTAGTGGAAGACATAGGCTCCATATCCCACGACGCTATCTTTGGAGCCTGCGGTATCGCCTGAATTTCGCAGGTCTATGGTCTCAGCCTGCAGGCCCATTTTTCGGGCGAGATGCAGTAGTCCTGAAACAGGGACACAGCCGCAGGCATTTTCGGAGTGAATATCTTCCAGCTGTAGTTTTTCTATCGCTTTCGATGTGGCGTTGTCCATACGTTGGGCCGTGGCGTAATCGTGGTAGTGACTGAGGTCTGAACTGATGACAATGAGTGTTTCCGGCCCACCCCACAAACGTTCCAGCACTTCAGATACCTCGGCTGGTCGTGCATCACCCACCACTAGCGGCACCAGCTGGAAGTCATCCAGCACTTCAAGCAAAAAGGGCAGGTGAACCTCAAGGCTATGCTCCATGCTATGGGCTTCATCCAGGCGATGAACCTGGGGTAAATCGGCAATGGTGTCGATGGCTTCTCGGTCGAGTTTTACTGGCCCCAGGGGTGTGTCGAACTGATCTGCACTACTAATCGCAAGGCCAAAAAGAGGTACTCGGTGGGATGGGCCCAGTAGCACCACACGTTTGATACGGTCGTGGACGGGCAACAGCCGGGCGTACGCGCTGGCGGCTATCGGGCCGGAATAGATGTAACCCGCATGGGGGACAATGATGGCCTTGGGGATGCTGTTATTGTTATTGAAACTACCATCAGGATTGGCCGCATGGTTCAGGTATTGAGTCGTCATATCATGCAATTTCTGCGGATCGGCGGGATAAAACATGCCGGCAACGGCGGGTGGTCGAGTCGTTGTTTTGTTTGTCGCACGGGTTGTAGCCATGTTATTCAATCCCCATTAACTATACTAACGATATAGAAAGAGTATAGAACGTCACGGGATGGTCGCGTAATAAAGGGAGGCTAAAATGACATCAGCGCAACAGTCGTCGCAGAAGTCACCAACGGTGGTAACAGCTCGCTACTGGCATCGTTTGGACGATGGCCGGCTGCAATGTGATCTTTGTCCACGTTTTTGCAAACTGCACGAAGACCAGCAAGGTCTTTGTTTTGTGCGGGCTCGGCAGGGGGATGAAATTGTGCTGACCACCTATGGTCGATCCAGTGGTTTTTGTGTGGATCCCATCGAGAAAAAACCTCTTAATCATTTTTTACCGGGAACATCAGTGCTGTCGTTTGGTACTGCTGGCTGTAATCTCGCCTGCAAGTTTTGCCAGAACTGGGACATGAGTAAATCCCGTGAGATGGACACACTTGCAGATAGTGCGGCACCGAAAACGCTCGCGCGCGCAGCTAAAGAACTTGGTTGCAGTAGCGTGGCGTACACGTACAACGATCCGGTGATTTTTCTCGAATATGCTGTCGATGTGGCGAAAGAGTGTCGCAAGCTGGGCATCAAAAATGTGGCCGTAACAGCGGGCTATATTTGTGAAGAACCACGTAAGGAATTTTTTCAGGACATGGATGCCGCCAACGTGGACCTCAAAGCTTTTACCGAGGAATTTTATCGCAAGATTACGGGCAGTCATTTACAGCCGGTGCTGGATACTTTGCGTTATCTCAAGCACGAAACCGATGTGTGGATAGAGACCACCACCTTACTGATCCCTGGAAAAAATGATTCAGCAGAAGAAATCGATGAAATGACACGATGGGTAGTAAAGGAACTGGGTCCTGATGTGCCCATGCATTTCACAGCTTTCCACCCGGAATGGAAAATGATGGATGTACCTTCAACACCACCAGAAACACTCACCCGTGCTCGTGATATTGCCATTAAAAATGGCGTACGTTATGCCTACACTGGAAACGTGCATGACAAGGCCGGGGACAGCACTTATTGCCATGAATGTGGTACTACGCTGATAGGGCGTGACTGGTATGTGTTATCCGATTGGAATTTAACCGACGATGGCCACTGTGCTAAATGCGGCACCCAGTGTGCGGGAGTATTTGATGGTCTTCCCGGGGAGTGGGGAGCGCGACGTATGCCGGTGCGGTTGAGTGATTATGTAATGGATGAATAAAAGCAGGTAAAATAGTGTTAAATTTAAAACTACATTAAAAAATAGCCTTAGAAGTCCTCTTATTTATTAAATCATATGAATCTGTTTGAAAAAGCCCAGGAATGCTTACTGCTTCGTGATCCTGAAAAGAAAGTAAAGGCCTCAAGGTCAACGGCGCAACAATGGCAGGAGGGAGATATTTCGCTGAAGTCCGAAGGGCAGGCGGAGACTATCGCTGAGCCAGGGCGTCCAGATAGACCTTGCCTTGTCACTCCTCGTGAATTACCTCGACGGAGTTTGCATACTCCTGAAGGTCATGCGGCGCTCATTCATTCTATCGCTCACATTGAGTTCAATGCCATTAATCTGGCCTGGGATGCCGTGTACCGTTTTCGGGACATGCCCGAGCAGTTTTATCATGACTGGGTGCAGGTGGCGGATGAGGAGGCGTATCATTTTCAGTTGGTGCGGGATCACCTCAATACCCTGGGTTTTGAATATGGCGACTTTGATGCCCATAACGGCCTCTGGGAAATGGCGGTGAAAACGGCGCACGATCCTCTGGTGCGCATGGCGCTGGTGCCTCGTGTATTGGAGGCGCGTGGTCTGGATGTGACACCGGGAATCATGAAAAAATTGCGTGATTTTGGCGATCATGCAGCCGTAGATATTCTGGAGATTATCTTCCGAGACGAGATCGGTCATGTGGAAGTTGGTTCTCGCTGGTTTCGATACTTATGCGAGCAACGAAACATGGAACCCGAATCGACATTTCAGTGTCTGTTAGAGGAATATGTAAAAGGTGGAAGCAGTATAGGGAAGGGCCCTTTGCATCGTAGTGCCAGGCTGGCGGCAGGGTTTACAGAAGCAGAACTTAATTATCTTGAAGGAATTGGTTAATGATCAATAGATTTAACAAAAAATTAATTTATATGGTATTTGCTTTAGGCGTGTTGCTTTGGTTGGGCGCTTGTGCAACGGGAGGAGATGCTGCTGGTGGAAAAGATTCACAATTTTCTTCTGAGAATAAAAAAAACATGGGTACCTTGTTAATATTTTCTGAACGAGAAGCCGGTTCAACGCCATTCACTACTCGTATATTCGTAAATTCTGAATACATACACATGTCCGACAGCCTTTCACCGGCAGATTTTATGTTATTTAACCGAGCTGAGCGCACAATTTATAATGTTACCCGGGATGAGAAAACGATACTCGTTATTCGTGACAGACCCCATAACGTTAAACCGGCTATAGAAATTAACTACGAAGAAAAGTCTCAGCCATCAAGCGCTATACCAAAAGTAGATGGGCGTCAGGCAACACATTATCAATACCTGGCAAATGGAAAGCGTTGTTATGATGCAGTTGTTCTGGGTGGGGATTTTATGCCGGACGTGGTGTCAGCGTTACGTGAATTCAGACAGGTATTAGCTAATGAACATGCCAGCACAGTTAACAATATGCCAAGAGAAATAATGGATGCCTGTGATATGGCGGTAAATGTATTTTATGCCACCAAACACATGAATCACGGTTTGCCTATACGTGAATGGAATACCAAAGGTTATCAGCGATTCCTGAAAGACTACCGTGAGAATCTTGCTGCTCCAGATAGTACTTTTGAATTACCCAAAGATTATGAGCAGTACACCATGTCAGATGCGCCACAGCTTGGCGGGCGTTAATGAATTTTGTAGAAAGGTCTGGGTGTAAGTTGGTTTGGTCTAAGGGGAAGGGGTTAGTTCGTACCCATTCGCATTAACTTTTAATACGCTTGCCTGACTGTACCAGTCACCTAATACAATTCGTTTTACGGGTTTGTTGTCGATAACAAGTTTGTGAATGGCCGGCCGATGTGTGTGGCCGTGAATAATTTGTAATGCCTCATGTTGGCGAAATGTTTCTTCAACGGCTTGTGGATTAACATCCATAATGTCTTCTGACTTTTCTTTAGTACGTTTTGTGCTTTCCTGGCGCGCATGTTTACTTATAGCAAGTCGTTCTTCAATCGGTTTGGATAGAAAATCTGATTGCCAGGCTGGGTTGCGCACCTGCGAACGGAATTCCTGGTAATCCACATCGTCGGTACATAGAGTGTCGCCATGCATGAGCAAGGTAGATGTGCCATAAAGATCGATTATTGTAGGGTCGTTTAACAACGTGCAGCCTGATAATTTCTCGAACTCTACACCCATTAGAAAATCACGATTGCCTGCCATGATGAAGACAGGAACGCCGCCCGTCGTTAAGGTGCTTAGGTCAGTGATAACCGATTTCATTTCTGAGGGTATGGCATCATCACCAATCCACGCTTCAAATAAATCACCAAGAATATAGAGTGCTTTAGATTGAGAGGCCTGATTGCGGAGAAACTCGTGGAATAGTTTGATAATTCCCGGGCGTTCCCCCGAGAGGTGTAAGTCTGAGATAAAGTAGGTAAACAAGACTTAGGTTCTCGGGGAAAGTTGCAGCATTTTTATATGGCTAAAGAAATAATTAAAGACAAAATTGAAGCAGCAGCATATAAATAAAAAGTGTTATTCAATAACTTCTGCTTTTTCAATAACGATATCTTCTGCAGGTACGTCTGAGTGACCGGCGCGTGATGTAGTTGGTTTGCCCTTAATTTTATTAACGACATCCAAACCGTCAGCCACTTTTCCAAATACACAATAACCCCAACCTTGCGTTGTGGGTGATGTGTGATCCAGGAAGGCGTTATCTGCAACGTTGATGAAAAATTGCGACGTGGCTGAATGTGGATCATTCGTGCGTGCCATGCAAAGTGTGCCAATAACATTTTTTAAGCCGTTGTTGGCTTCATTTTCAATGGGTGCACGAGTTTCTTTTTGGGACATATCTGGCAGCATACCGCCACCCTGAATCATAAAATTGTCGATTACGCGATGAAATATGGTGCCGTCAAAGTGGCCATCTTTCACATACTGTTCAAAGTTGGCTGCACTTTTAGGAGCTTTGTCAAAATCAAGCTCGATATCAATGTTGCCTAATGTGGTTGTCATACGAATCATGTTCGGTTTTCCTTGCTTGTCTTAAAATAAAG
>JAUWVK010000012.1 GCA_030617485.1 Gammaproteobacteria bacterium | reverse complement strand
AGTTCTTGCTAATACATGGCGCGCCTTGCATTTACTTAGTAATTCATTAGGTTTACCAGGATCAAGTGCGAATGCTGTATCATCATTAAGAACAAAGAAATCAGAGCCAAAAACATTTCTAAAACGATCTCTAACGAGTTTCTCCGGCATCAAAAAGGATGCCGCAAATTTATCAGCTTCAATTTCCATAGGCGCACGTTGTTTTCGCGCTCCATCAACAGGCCGATCTCTATGAATCACTGCATCGTTATGCATTAGTGCATGTCCGATTTCATGTGCTGCAGTGAAACGTTGAATATGACTTGGAAAATGAGTGGAAATACTTATTCGCTTCCCAACACGATCTATCACACCAGCTACTCCGGTAGCTTCACCTTCATCTGCAAAGTTACCTAGATGCTCCTGCTCGTCTAACTTATATCCTATAAGCTCAATTGCCTTAGCAGGATCAAGCAATTCAACATGATCTGAAGGTACTCCATCCGGCCAAAGCTCATGACGTTTCTTCCAGATTTTCACACGTAAATCATGTGCAGCTTGTTCAACCACAACAGACTTACTCTTTTGTGGCCTCGGATTATTAATGTGGAGAACTGTCTCTGTCTCCGTAGAATGATTGCCTTCACCGCTTAAGCTGGCATAAGGATTTTGCAGTTCATAAAGGGATGGTAAATGGGTGTTTTTCTGAGAAGCAGACGCATTACGCTTCAGCACCGAATCATATTCACCAATACCATTCAGGTGAGCATAAGGATTTTGATAGAGTCGACGACTTTCAGATATTTTCTTCTTTAGTTCACTATCATTGTTCATAATTTACACGTCCCTGAGCTTAATCATAAAATATTAGAGTCAACAAAGGTCATGTGGTCATCTAATAGGAAATCAACCTTTACTTGATCAACTAATACCTACCCTTTCTATAGAGAGAAATACAATATGATGTGCCTGACATCGAAATATGTCAACTCAAAATACAACATATTGTGTTTTATCTCTTTGAGTTGCCAGGCACAGTCCTTACTAATTCCTCAGTATGAAAAAAAGCCCTCAATAATGGTCTTTTTTCAAGTCAAAAGGTTCTGTCCCTTAAAATCTTTAAGATACCTAACCTTTTGGCGGATGGGGGTCATTTCCGTGACTATCTTTACCGCTTATTTTTCCATCTTTGTTGTGAATATAAAGCTCTGAATCACGGTTTCTACTTATCTGCCTAGCTCGGTCAACTGCATCAGACTTTCTATCATGATGCCCGGAGGAACGTTTTGCTCCTCCCTGTTTAATATCCCAACCACCATTCTTGTTTGGAACTACGTGAGTTGTCTTGCTCATAGGTGTTCTCCTTAATGAAAATATTGATATTTATAAAGCTGGTAGGGGTTTGGGCTACAGCCCAAACCCCTTTCCCACTAACTATGTGGCAATGAGCGGAAATGTGCACAAACGTACTGTTTTTGACCGCGAACAATACGAAGGTAAGCACAAACGTGTACTGCCTTTTCACGTGTACTCATGGGAAACCTCCTTTAATTACTAGGGAGGCTGAATAGGAGAACTTGCTTACACCATTGTACAATGGGATTTCATGGACTAGAATGAATCTGTATGTGTGTCTAACCCATACACAAGAGATAACAACAACCTCGTTCTGTTATCTTTTACCGAAGCGGGTTTGAGCTGTAACTCAAATCCGCTTTTTATTTAAATATTTAATCACTCCATACAAATTTCCTTTTTAATTTATTGTGATGGCTATAAGGGATAAGCTCATCATGCTGCATTCTCCCTACCACTATTCCCGGCGCAATATCTAAATGACCTGAAAATACTTCTATATTAGCTGAGCGTCTAAAACTACCTTTAAGGAACCTATTATATTCATTTTCAGGAATAAGCATGTTTCTCGCGAATCGATTTGCTTCTTCTTCTATATCCCCGTCGATAAACTTTTTCTCATCAATAAAAAGATTCTTTTTACTGTGTAGCAAAATATGTCCTGCCTCATGAAAAAATGAAAACCATAAATGATCATCAGTTTTATGCCTTAAACTGAGCATTATTAGAGCCTTGTCTTTATTTATCCAACGAGCAGCTCCACTTAAACAAGTTTTTGGTAGCTCACGCACAAAAGCAACAGCAACCCCAGCATCCGCACATAAGCGTTTCATTTCTGGAACGAATATTTCAATTGATTCACGAGTCAATTTACGAATAGCACGCAATGCGTCAAGAAATTTTTCACGATTATAAGGAGGGCAATCTACTTCCTCAGCAATCAACTCACCCATGCGAAGCCATACAGCTACAGATTCTGGTGCACTTTGGAATGAGAGAGACTTGCGATAGTCCACACAAATACGATTGCAACGTTCTTCCCAAGCATTTGCACTACCTACGGCAAAAAAATCTAACAATATCTCAACTTTATCGGTAGGCGACTTGGGATTTGATATAAATCCAAATTCAACCATTTTTTTCACTGGGAAACGTTTCGCCCAATCCTTTTGCTTTATAAGTTCTTTTTGCTGTCCGATCTTTGCAATTGCTAAACGGTAATTTGCTTCTAAATTGTTCCATACATTTGCACTCACACCCAATACTCGCTCAAACTGAATTGCTGTTTCGGCAGTAACGGGTGCTACTCCGCTGATAATCTGGCTAATCATCTTTTCAGAGCGTCCACAGCGCTCCGCAAATTCTGATTTCTTAATTGAGCGCGCTTCCAGCGTTTCTTCCAGAATTTCACCAGGCGAAACTACGTAGTCCGGTTCAAATTGATTCTGTAATGTGCTCATTAGTGGTAGTCCTCTATTCCTTGTATTTCAATAGCTGTAATTTGCCCTAAATCAATACCTCCATCCTCTGTTTTAGGTACTGGATTGTGCTCTGGTTTGAACACAATTCGGTATGGTTGTTGTACATCTACAGCAAACTGCCCCTTTCGCTTTCCATCCAACTGGTGGCGACGCTCTGGAGGACGGTGCGAAACATCGGCTAATGTTGGTGCCGCACTCATTACCGCCATCCTTCTTTGCGCAAGCTGTGAATTCTTTGCCCCATACTCTTTTCTAAGGCTGGCGCTGGAATTAAACAGGTTTTGCAGCTTTTTATTCTTGAATGAAATGACCATTTGACGCCTTTATTATTCATTACGTTAATAGTAGTACTAATAATCATACAAAGCAAGATTAAAAATTACCTAATAGGTAATGAATAATACAAGGACCATCATTCCTGAGTGTATAATAAGGTCAGGCTCGATTGTTCCATATAGTAAAAAAGCCCGCATAAGCGGGCTTTTTTAGCTAAATGCCAACTCTAGGCCAGGATATCACTAGACTTCTTTATATATTTCCGCTCCCTGTTCCCGAAACTCCTTAGCTTTTGCCTTCAAACCCTCATCGAGAACCAACTCAACCCCCATACCTTCCTTCGCCGCATAATCCCGAACGTCCTGACTAATTTTCATCGAACAAAAATTCGGTCCACACATGGAACAGAAATGCGCCACTTTATGCGCCTGTTTGGGCATGGTTTCGTCGTGCATTGATCTGGCTTTATCTGGATCAAGCCCAAGATTAAACTGATCTTCCCAGCGGAATTCAAAACGCGCTTTGCTTAATGCATTGTCTCGCACTTGTGCGCCGGGCAATCCTTTGGCGACGTCTGCGGCATGGGCGGCAAGTTTGTAGGTGATGATGCCTTCGCGTACGTCTGCTTTATTGGGCAGACCCAGGTGTTCTTTGGGTGTGACGTAACAGAGCATGGCGCAACCGTACCAGCCGATTTGTGCGGCACCGATGCCGGAGGTGATGTGGTCGTAACCCGGGGCGATGTCGGTAACCAGTGGGCCTAGTGTATAGAACGGTGCTTCGAAACAATCGACCAGTTCTTTGTCCATGTTCTCTTTGATCATTTGCATGGGCACGTGGCCGGGGCCTTCGATCATGACTTGTACGTCGTGTTCCCAGGCGATCTTAGTTAATTCACCCAGTGTTTCCAGCTCACCAAACTGTGCGGCGTCGTTGGCGTCTGCCAAACAACCGGGGCGCAGGCCATCGCCTAAGGAGAAGGCCACGTCATAGGCTTTCATGATTTCGCAGATGTCTTCGAAGTGGGTGTAGAGGAAGCTTTCTTCATGATGCGCGAGACACCACTTGGCCATGATGGAACCACCACGGCTGACAATACCGGTGACGCGGTTAGCGGTGAGCGGTACGTATTGCAGGCGCACACCGGCATGAATGGTGAAGTAATCCACGCCCTGCTCGGCTTGTTCTATGAGGGTGTCGCGGAACAGCTCCCAGGTGAGGTCTTCGGATTTGCCGTTGACCTTTTCCAGAGCCTGATAAATAGGGACTGTACCAATGGGCATGGGCGAGTTACGTAAAATCCATTCGCGGGTTTCGTGAATGTTTTTGCCGGTGGACAGGTCCATAAGCGTGTCGCCACCCCAGCGGGCGGACCAGACCATTTTTTCCACTTCTTCTTCTATAGAGGAGGTGACCGCCGAGTTGCCGATGTTGGTGTTGATCTTCACGCGGAAGTTGCGGCCGATGATCATGGGCTCCAGTTCCGGGTGGTTGATGTTGGCCGGGATGATTGCGCGGCCGGCGGCGATTTCGGAACGTACGAATTCAGGCGTGACTTCTTCGGGGATATTGGCCCCATACGATTCGCCCTGATGCTGTCTTAATAATTTGGCGTAACGAGGATCGTTGCGCATTTCCTGTAGTTTATTGTTTTCCCGAATGGCGACGTATTCCATTTCCGGCGTGATGACGCCTTTGCGGGCGTAGTGCATTTGGGAAACGTTCGCGCCGGCCTTGGCCTTGCGAGGATCACTGATGTGCTCAAAACGCAGGCTGGCCAGTTCCGGATCATTCTGGCGCTGGGTGCCGAATTCCGAGCTGGGTCCTGAGAGCTGTTCGGTATCGTCGCGCTCTTCAATCCAGTTAGCCCTTACATCCGGCAGGCCCTGGATTAAGTTAATACTCACATTCGGGTCAGTATAGGGGCCGGAGGTGTCGTATACGGTGATGGGCGGGTTCTCTTCCACGCCACCATTAAGCTCGGTGGGGGTGCATTGCACCTCACGCATGGGCACGCGGATATCTGGCCGTGAGCCTTCAATATAAATCTTCTTCGAGGCGGAAAATGGCTGGGTAACCTCGCTGGAAAGCTGGGAGGTCTTTTCTATAAAATCTTCTGGGATTGCGCTCACTGGTTCTTCCTCATCATGGAAAATAAGAGGCAGACACTGACGCGAGGGATGGCAAGGTAACTTAAGTTATTGCTTTCCTACGCCGGTACTAGCCGGATCAGGTTGTAAGGGACTATCTCAGCCACCATACCTAATAGAAAGGTAAGGCAGCACCCCTAGCTCAGGAAATCGAGTATAGCGGAAAATCCCCCCTTCACCCGTATTAAAAGAAACGAATGTCTTATCCATCCACGGGTCGCTCCGGGCGTCCTCGGTAACTGCTCGGTCTCCGTTCCAGACTCGACCCTACCGATTCCATCCATGGAATCGTCCTGCGTTACTCTACCTCCTGTCATGACCGCCATGGACGGCGGAAATGCAAAAAGATTGTCTGGAACAATCTTTGCCCATGCAGTCGTGCCCTCTCGCGACATACCGGTCATCCCTCGGCTCTGGCTTCCTGCTTCGCTCTACCTCCTGCATCCATGCAGTCGTGGCCATAAAAAAGGGGCCTTTCGGCCCCTTTAGATACTCTCTCGAGAGAATATTGGCTTAGACGAATAAAGACTTAATCGTCGTCGTCATCATCGTCATCATCGTCGTCGTCGTCGCGACCACGGAAACGGCTACCTGAGCGGAAACGACTGCCAGAGCGGAAACGGCTGCCAGATCGAAACCCTCGTGAGCCACTTCTCATACCACTGCGACTACGCATGCCGCTCCTGCCACTCATACCCAGTCCAGTCATGGCGCCGGTGCTACCCATACCAGTGCCAATGCTACCCATACCAGTATTACCAGTGCCGGTGCCGGTGCCGGTACCAGTACCAGTACCAGTACCAGTACCAGTGCCAGTGCCAGTGCCAGTGCCGGTGCCAGCGCCAGCAGGACAGAAGGAACCAGGGTTGCCCAGCGATCGCCTACCCGCAGCGTTTAAATCGTCCTTACTTTCATTCGTCGTCATATGACAGGCCTGACACGAATTCACATTTGGAGACGTCATCGCAGGCGCACAAAAACTAGCCACCTGACGGCCTATAGAACCGGTGGCATTGGCTGAACTAAAAGGTACGATGAGAAATAAGAAAAAAACAATACCAGACACAAAAAGGGCATACCGCCCCCTAAATTGACTATCCATAACAAACTCCTTGTTGTTCCCTAAATAACAGGTTCCCTGTACGAGCGTTCCCTATATAACCCATAACCTGCAATTGTCTGCAGGATTTGCTGCTATTTTTTATATCGACATAAATTTGCCGTTAAAATCGAGCTTACTCCTATCATCCTGAAAAACCAGCCTTTTTAACCCTGATTTTAATAGGGTAAATACTGGTAATTTTAGGCTAAAACAAGGACGGACCGCCCCTCCCTTGCCTCGTTTGGGTAAACCCCGTAGGCTTTAATCAACAGAATTAAAGCAGGAATTGGTTACCATAAAATAGCGACGGTAGAATGATAATGGCAAACACCATGGATAAAAACGACAACAACACAGAATTGGCCCGCTCCAATATGATCGAGCAGCAAATCCGCCCTGCAGAAGTGCTGGATCAGCGCGTACTGGAGACAATCTCCGAGACACCTCGTGAGGCCTTTGTTCCTGAAACCTATCAGGATCTAGCTTTTTCAGACATCAATGTGGATCTCGGCAACGCTGAAATGATGATGAAACCCATCATGGAGGCTCGAATATTACAGGCCCTCGACATTCAGCCTGGCGACAAAATCCTCGAAATTGGCACTGGTAGTGGCTACCTCACCGCCCTGCTAGCCAAGCTCGGGGGACATGTGGAAAGTGTCGAAATTAAACCCGAAATATTAGACCAGGCCAAAACTCGGCTAGACAACCAGGGCATAACAAATATCACCCTGGTACAAGGTGATGCCTCTGAAGGCTGGAATCAAAACGAGGCTTTTGATGTTATTGCTATTACCGGGTCTTTCCCAATTTTGCCAGAAAGCTTTCAAAAACAACTCACGGTGGGCGGCCGCATGGTAGTCATTGTCGGACAAAGCCCGGTTATGGAGGCTTTGCTGATTACACGCGCAGCAGAAGATCAGTGGGTTACAAAAGCCCTGTTCGAAACTGACTTTCCTGCACTGCAAAATGTGGAACAACCTCAAGCCTTCACTTTTTAAACAACTTACATTTTAATCATATAAACATAATAAATAGCGTTAGCGTTTCAGGGCTTCCTGAAACTGTTGCGGAGAGTATGGGCATGAAAAACAATCTTTGGGTTTTAAAACTGAGCACTGGCCTCGCACTGTCAATCCTTATGCAAACAGGCCATAGCGCCAGTTTAATGGAAATTTATAACCTTGCCGTTGGTAACGACCCCCAATTTATAGCCTCCAAAGCTAATATGGCCGCTGCCCAGGAAGCGCTGCCTCAAAGCACCGCCAATTTCTTACCTTCACTAACGGCGGGCGCAACACATACGAATCCTATTAGCCCGGATGGTGAGAGCTTTAACGGTTATTCTGTTTCGCTAAACCAACCGTTATACCGGCACGGTAGCTTTGTGCAACGCCGAACTGCAAAAAGCTCTGTGTCTCAGGCAGAATCAGAATTTAGCTCTGCTGAACAAAACCTGGTGCTGGCTGTAGCGGAATCTTATTTTGGTGTTTTGTCCGCCCAGGATGGAGTCGATTTTGCGAAGGCTGAGAAACGTGCCAACGCACGTCAACTAGAGCAAACTAAACAACGCTTTGATGTGGGGCTAGTGGCAATTACGGATGTCCACGAATCCCGCGCGGCTTATGATATTTCCGTTGCCCAGGCAATTGCAGCCGAAAATGATTTGGACAGTGCCAGAGAAAGTCTGCGCGAAATAACAGGCAATTATCATGAGCAACTGGACTCGCTGGATGAAGACATGTCTTTGACACCACCTGAACCGGCCAATCTGGAAGAATGGACTGAGCTAGCCCTGGAAGAGAACACAACACTTAAGGCAGCCCAGGAATCCACCAAACAAGCACAGGAAAATGTCAGCGCCCAACTATCGGGCCACTACCCAACTCTAGACCTGGATGTTAGTCATGGTAATCCTAATCTCGACGCAGTAGCGTCAGAAGACACTACAACTGCATCATTAACACTTAGCCTGGCTTTGTATAGCGGGGGTAGTACCAACTCCAGGACCCGTCAGGCACGCGAATTTTTAAAAGCCAGCCGTCAGGTGCTCGAACAAGTTAGACGCGCCACACAACGCAAAGTGCGTAATGCCTATCGTGGTGTTTTATCCGGCATTAGCCGCGTGAAAGCACTCAAGCAAGCCATGGTTTCCAGCCAGAGTGCGTTGCGTGCCGCAGAAGCAGGCTACGAAGTGGGCACTCGCACTACTGTGGATGTATTGGTTGCGCGCAAAAATCTGTTTCTGGCCCAACGAGACTACGCTCAGGCACGTTACAATTATCTCATTGATAAGCTCAGCCTTCAGCAAGCTGCTGGGACACTCAAAGCCGAGCACCTAAACGATATCGCTCAGTGGATGCATTGATTCTAACCACACATTTTTCTAACCATTAGTCAGATACTGTTCCAAAAAACTGACGAAGATCGAACATAACGATCTTACGTTTGTCCATGGCATACTATGCGCATGACTCCTCTGGCTATTGTGTTCATAACCATCTCCCCATAAGCATCAACGCATGAATCCCTCTCCATTTCGCTTCAAAGCCTCCCAGCTTATTAGCCCGAAATTCTGGCTCACCTGGTTTGTGTTCGGCTTAATGTGGCTAGTGGCACAACTACCATTTGCGTGGCAACTCTACATCGGGGCAGTGCTGGGCCGTTTGGCGTATAGCCTCACAAAACGACGACGCCATATTGCAGAAACCAATATCGCTCTGGTATTTCCTGAGCTCTCTTCGCAAGAACAAATGAATCTTGTTAAAGCCAACTTTCGTTCTAGCGGCATTGCTCTTGTAGAAATTGGCCTGAGCTGGTGGGGTAGCAACAAACGCCTGCGGCGCTTATTACATATTGAAGGGCTTGAATATATCCAGCAGGGACTGAAAGAAGGTAAAGGTGTCATCTTACTCGGCGGCCACTTCACTCCCCTGATAATTTCTGGACGCTTACTGACTTTAGAACTACCGTTTAATATTGTCATTAAAAAATCTCACAACGCTCTGTTTGAAGCGATGATGAACCATTACCGTAGCCAGCAGTACCAGGGGTTAATTGATAACAGAGACATACGCGGTTTGCTAAAATCACTTCGCAACAACCTGGTTTGCTGGTATGCGCCAGACCAGGACTTTGGCGATCGGCAAACTGTATTTGCCCCGTTCATGGGTGTTCAAACTGCTACCTTAAGCACTACCGCACGACTGGCAAAAACATCCGGGGCAACTGTTGTGTATATCGACTTTGAACTCATGCCGGGGACACAAGGTTACCGCTTGAAATTACACCCACCGTTAGTAAATTTCCCCAGCGGCAACGACATAGAAGATGCACAACGCGTTAATGAACTCATCGAAAAACATGTGCATGAAGTACCGGATCAGTACTTATGGATACACCGACGCTTTAAAACAAGGCCTGAGGGAGAATTAGGTTTTTATGGTTATGCGGATATTGAACAGAATAAACGTGCTGCCGAACAGGCAACCCAATCAAAAAAAGAATGACTGTTTCCAGCGATAGCAGACATTCACCTTTATTTATAGAGCTTGTACAATTTGCTAAGAGCCGACGTTCAGCGAATAATACAAGCCAAATGACTATGGGCTTACCGAAAACGATAAGCCCATTTCACATCCATATTTCTATTAGACGAGTCGTGTTATGCACAAACGAATTCCAGCCCCATATTTCATTATGGGTGTGATGCTGCATCATTTGGGTTTGTTCCAGATTGATATTCAGTAAGGTTACTGTATGTATCACTATCCAGATCAAGAGCAGAATCATCTAAACTAGGATCGAGTCCGTATGTTGTTTCCCACATGTCATGCATGCCGTCACCATCCGCATCAGTAAGATCTGTGTTGGCATCCACTGCTAATTCTTCCCAAAGCAAATAGTTGAGGATTTCATAGCCAGCCGAACCATCTATATCAAGTTCAAGTTGGACATGACTTGCAGACATAACGGTGAGCATAATGCTGGAGCTGCCAGCACCATAAAACAACATAACGCCGTCACTGTCGGGATAGGGCAAATCCACTGAGCTATGTATAAGAGGTGTTGTTGTATCAATGTCCACATAACCGTGAATCGAATCATAGATTCGAGCTGGTGAGCCGGTAAACGTTGTAGACATTGTGGTGGGAAAATTTATATCATCGAAAACAGAGGTCATCATAAAATCTTCGAATTTATACATCTTCATCGTTACGTTGTCTCTTAATACAAAATCCATTGTCATTCGAATCGTATTCGTACCGAACAATGTTTCCATTCTGATGGAGCCATCCATATCAACGTTCATTTCAGCACTTCTCATTGTCAACAGGGTGAAGTCCATTGTGACATCTGTCGGATACATGTATACAAAATCAAAATGATCAACACGGAAAGTTCCTGAGCCATTATAAGTAACGCCATCCAGCATACAGTTATTGTATGTAATGGTAAGTGCACCTTCACCTGTGACATCATCAAGCATTCCTGAGATGTGGCCAGAACCGCTATCACAGAAAATAGGTTCGTCTACCATCATACGGCTAATAATATCGGAACCAATGAGATTGTTCTCATAAAAATCATCAAGGCTATGTTTTATAATCGTCCGTAAGTAACCAGCCACTACGATAGCACCAGCAGATTGGCTTGAGGGTGTTGATGTTAATACGGCGCCGGGTACACCTGCTGTGCTGGTACCGCCAAATAAAACATTGGCGACCAGGGTTGGTGCATTGTTCACTGTTATAATGGCAGGGTCTGTACTACCGCTATATGTAAGCCCGCCATCGCCATTGCCACCACCACCACCACCTGATCCTAGTGTGCTAATGACGCCGAAGACAACGATGCCTGTCAGTCCAAGATAATTGAGAAGTCGGTTGCGAGCTTTGTGTATGTGTGACATTTCTAGGCCCTCCTTGTGCTAATTACAATGGTCAGGTAGGCAACGAGCGCACCTGTGGCAATGGAGAGGAGATCGAGCATGTCAAATGTACCACTCAGAAAATAATCAGCGGTATTGTCGAGAAACGGGATACCGCTAAACCATATGGGAGTGTGACTTCCGATCCATTGCGCAATCGGGTTTAACTGGGCAACCTCAAACAGACTGTCGATGGCAAACCAGGCCAGACAGACTGGAACGAGTTTGCTTATAGCTGGCACTGCAACAACTACTGTCAACAGGATAAAGGCGTAGACATGAACAAAGGTGGGTAAGTGATGGCCGATCTGTCCGAAAATAGGACTGAGGTTATTTGCCAGAGAAATCCAGTCAGGTATAAAGTAGACGCTGCCAGGTTGGCGATCAAGCAGGTATACAAGTACCCCGATGGCCAAAACCCCAATGGCCACAGCTATTTGCAAAACTTCGAGCCGCCTGTTCATCTCGAAACCCCATTTCAAACCATACCCAGACTATTACTGTTAACTAAGAGTTAACCCTATTATCATATTGATACCAGTAATTATAGACGAAAATTTGTGGGTATTTTGTAGGAAAAAGACTACGGGAATATAAGTGTCGCCTGACTAATGGCAACCAGGCGAACCTAGCGAATGGCTGCTTTGGGTCAAGTGTATCTGATTGTTGTCTGCACCTAAACGTCCACTTTCAGTATAAAGCGGTCTCTGAGGAAAATAATATCATTTCCGATTATTTTCCAAATAAGGCTTTACCAACCCTAGCAACCTCTCAAGACTGCCACGATTTTCTGCGACTAATTTTTTGCCTTGCTCGCCCATTGTTTGACGAGTTTCAGGATGCAATAACAAATCAACCACTGCTGCGGCCAATTGCTCGCCATTTTCCACCTGTTGTAGAGCACCAGCCTCACACATAGCTTTACTAATTTCTGCGAAATTAAACATGTGCGACCCAGTTAAAACGGGCAACCCAAGAGCTGCTGGCTCCAACACATTATGCCCACCCGTCGGCACCAGACTACCACCCACGAAAGCAACATCGGCTGCGGCAAAAAACAGCAACATTTCCCCTAATGTATCACCCACGAATACCTGAACATTTGAGTCACAGGTTTTTTCTTCGGTACGACGAACCACGTTAAACCCTGCTTTTTCACACAAAGTCGCCACGGTGGAAAACCTTTCCGGGTGACGCGGTACAAGCATTAACAAAACACCGGGGACTTTTTCTCGTACGATTGTAAACGCTTCCAGTATTTTTTCATCTTCACCTTCGTGGGTACTGGCTGCTATCCATACTGGTCGTTGTTCACCTGACAGTCCTTCACCAAAAGACTGGCGTAAACTCTTACCCTGTTCGTGAATCGTATCCGGGATGTTTAAATCAAATTTTATACTGCCCGTTACCGTAATTTTTTCCGGTGGCATACCCAGGGTATTAAAACGATCAGCATCAGCAGCACTCTGAGCAGCGATTAAATCCACCTGCTGAAGAGTGATTGATGTCAGCGAACTAAGTCGACGATAACCTTCCATGCTAGGCGGCGAGAGCCGTGCGTTCGCTACCACCAGGGGAATATCCCGTTGTCGGCATTGATAAAACAGGTTTGGCCATAACTCCGTTTCCATGATCAACACAAACTCTGGCTTAACCCGCTCAAGAAAACGCTCAACAGCGCCAGGTAAGTCATAAGGCATATAGACATGAAATACGGCGTCGCCAAACTCTGCTCGCACACGACTGGAACCTGTTGGAGTCGTTGTGGTAACAATGATTGAGCGATTTGGATAACGGCTTTGTAGCTCGTGAATTAGAGGTAATGCTGCCTGTACCTCACCCACTGATACTGCATGAATCCAGATGGGCTTACTCAAGGAAGGTGTTTTGAACCAGCCAAAACGTTCTGGCCAGCGAAACCAGTAATCGTGATTTAATCTGCCGCGCCACAACAATCTCAGCAATACAAGTGGCACAGATACGTAGAGAATTAGACTGTAAAGAAAACGGATATACAAACCGGTTTTATCTTTACGAGCCGACATTCTCAGCCATCTCGCTATCGGTGAACAACGTAATACCGCTATGGCTACAAAACTTCCCAGCAAGGTACCGACTATCGCACCTGCCAAAACCTGACTGGGGTAATGCACCCCAAGGTAAACGCGCGATACCGCAACTGTAATAGCGATTAAGCCAAAACTAATACCCCATCGCCACGAACGTAAGGCTACGCCCAGGAAGCTCGCCGTGAGAAAAAAGTTAAGCGCATGATTGGAGGGCATGCCATGTGGCGTAAAACTGCAACCCACATTAAAGGGTTCCATTACCAAACGAACACTGTCCTGAAGTTCTGCACAGGGTCGCGGCTGTAAAATAAGATGTTTGAGAAAATTGCCAAACATATCGCCAAGGCCGATGAAAAGAATAAGAAGAAACCATAAACGCAGGCCTGAACGGCCCCAGTCTTTAATGAGAAATAAAAGGATGATTAGTAATAAAGGATGTGAAAAAGTTGGCTTCTGGGAAACCCATCCGAAGAAAGCATCCAGCCAGGGGTGAACCCAGCCCTGGTTAACTCCAAGTAGAATCCATTCATCCATGTTCGATAGAAAGCACTGCTAACCTGGGGGGAAAATTAACCATCGTCCGTTTTTTGCGCGATTTTGGAGATAGTGTCGATAATATTACTGGTGGAGCAACCTTCGATAAAACTCAGTATTTTAGTCTCTCCGGCACATTGATTGCCGGCCACCTGCTCAGGAGTATAGTCACCACCTTTCACCAAAACGTCAGGGCGCACCTCACAAATTAGGCGCTCAGGCGTGTCTTCCGAAAAAGGCACTACCCAGTCCACAGCTGCCAGCCCCGCTAAAACTTCCATGCGTTCTTTTTGTGGAATGATTGGGCGAGTAGCCCCCTTAAGTCGCCGCACCGATTCGTCATCATTGACCGCAACCACCAGCCGATCACCAAGACGCCGAGCCTGTTCCAGATAATGCACATGTCCTGCGTGGAGAATATCGAAGCAACCGTTTGTCATGACCACTGTTTCGCCATGGTCGTGGGCGTCTGCCACCGCTTCCAGAAGCATTTTTTCGTTTACCACCCCGTTATGCTGCTCCTCCATGACATCCAGGGCTCGACGCAACTCAGGAACACTAACCGTAGCGGCACCCAGTTTACCGACCACAATGCCTGCGGCAACGTTAGCAATATGGGCCGCCTCATCCAGCTCCAGGCCACTGGCAATAGCGACTGCCATAGCGGCGATCACTGTATCCCCCGCACCGGTTACGTCAAAAACCTCTAATGCCTGAGCTGGAATATGAACCGGAGTGAGACCGCGTCGAAGCAAGCTCATACCTTCTTCGCTGCGAGTTACCAATAAAGCCTCAATCTGGTGTGACTGCATTAAATTTTCAGCCTTCGCTGCCAGGTCGTCGTTATCACGGCATGAGCCAACCACTGCCTCAAACTCACTCATGTTGGGTGTAATCAGACTGGCGCCTGCATAAGCCTCAAAATCATGGCGCTTGGGATCTACCAGTACGGGTTTACCTAGGGCGCGTGCCGCCTGAATAATGTCCTGCGGTTGCGACAAAACGCCCTTACCGTAATCAGACAACACCACCACGTGCGCATCTGCCAGGTGCTGCTGCAAATCTGCTATGGCATCCAGGTGATAGTGTTCGGCAGCGCCACTTTCGAAATCCAGACGGATGAGCTGTTGATGCCGGCTCAACACTCGCAATTTGGTAATGGTTGGCGCGAGAGTTGTCCGCTTCAACAAACTATCCACATTGGCTTCGCCCTGTAGCAGCTGCTCCAGGGTATCTCCAGCCTCATCACTACCAATCACTCCGGCAATAAGCGCCTTCCCACCCATAGCCGTGATGTTCAAAACCACATTGGCAGCACCACCCGCTTGCTCCTGAAAATCTTCCACTCTAACCACTGGAACCGGCGCCTCAGGAGAAATACGTGACGTACTGCCAGACCAGTAACGATCGAGCATCAAGTCACCTATCACGACCACCCGCGCCGCTGCCAAGCCTGAGAGATGTTGCTTCATTGTGTTGTGCCTGCCCTGAAAAAAACAACGCTCATCATACCACACACCCTTTAGATCAGAACTGCCCGACTATCCCGGGAACAGCACTTTTCATTAAATATACTGTCCAATGATTCGATTAGTTCTGATAGCTACACCAAAATACCATTGAACAAATGGGGCACAAAAAACAGCAGGGTGCAGCGAGGCTACCACCCTGGATCACATAAATATTTAGTGTCTTTTCTCACCTGAGACTCTAAACTCTGGATAGTTTTTAGCCCCCACTATAATAAGTAACTATTTGTTAGCAACATGAATAAATATAGCCTTACCATCCGCGCAAAACTCCTTTTTGAGCACCCCGCGTTTTCCATATTTTTTGTTCTATTTTTCCCATTACTTATTGAACACAGCTTTTCTGATTTCGTTAGAGGCTCTGAACTCAACTCCAGAATCGGCTGGTTTTTTATTATTTTAGCGCTTGCTTTATTACTTAGAAAAAAAATTATTCCTTATGCTTTGTTAGCCATATTTTTAATCTCCGGCAGCATGGATACTTTATATGCTGTAACGTTTGGCGGAGTATTCACTCCTGCCAGCTTTGAAGCTATAGCCCTAACTGACAGCCAGGAAGCAGTCGGATTCCTGAGCGCCTATGCATCTTTCACGAACCTGTCGATACTCACCCTTTATCTTGCCGCCAGTATTTATTTCTTATCTATTACCAAAATACCTGTCAACAAAACTCGTGGTGAAAAAATAATTGTCTGGCTAGGAGCGTTAATGCTAACTGTCGCCATCCACAGAATTGGATTTCTAAATTCATATGCTGACACCATACCCGGGTTTATTGGCACGTCACAGTCCTTTTATGTAGGCCATGAAACAGTAGGAAAGGAAACCAGGAACCGGAAAGAATTTATTGCAAATAATCCAGTTACTGCGGCTCCTGGACAAAAAGAAAAAAAACAAACTTATCTAATTGTTATTGGAGAATCATTGTCCAGAAAACACATGGGCCTATACGGGTACCATCGAGACACCACCCCCGAATTATCAAAACTCTCCACTGAGCTTCTTGTATTTAACAATGCAATTACGCCCTACGTACAAACACAGTCATCCTTGCGCCACATGCTCACCCAAAAAAGCACTGACAATAACTTATCTGCTGGCAATGCTTTAAGCATGATTGATATTGCCAACAAAGCCGGATTCAAAACCTGGTGGATTTCCAACCAACAACCTCTTCGACCAACAACTTCTGCTATCGCCCACATGGCTGACGAAACCCAATTCATCAGCAATGACCGCAAAGGCGTTGTCGCAAAAAGATACGACGGCTATTTAATACCCTATGTAACTCAGGCCATAGAAGACGATGCACCGAGAAAGGCGATTTTCGTCCACCTAATGGGAAACCATTTACAGTACGATAATCGTTACCCAGAAAATTTCTCTCACTTCAAAGACAACGATACGAAAGGATATAAGTCGAACCTGTCTACACAACAAACTGATTACGTAAATAGCTACGACAACTCCGTGTTATATACCGACAATATCATCACTAAAATGCTGGGAACTTTAAAAAAGACATCCAGGCAAAACGGCCAGATCGCTGCCTCTATTTTATTTGCAGACCACGGAGAAGAAGTGTTTGATTCCAGGGATTTTGTTGGGCATGGCCCAGATTCTGTAACACCCCCTATGGTCGAAATACCCCTCATCGTATGGGCTTCTGACTCATATAGACAAATACGCCCTCAACATATAATGAGTATGCAAAAAAATCTCAGACAACCCTTCACACTGGATGATGTTTTTCACTTTGTAGCTGATTTAATGGGGGTTGAATCACAAGTCATCCACAAAAACCGAAGCCTCAGCTCTAACACTTATACAAAACGAAAACGGATGGTTTATGGAAAAAATTATGACCTGGAGATTAAGAGGAAATAACAGGCAAAGCTTCCTTGATAAACCCAGAACTAAAAATTCTATATCGAAAGATCCAGATTCTTCATATTGGCCACCATGAATTACAGTGAAAAATGGAATAAATATGTTCCCAGGCCAGCCACTCAAACCTCCAAGCGCAATCATCAACCTGATATACTCGTATTTCGTACGGCCTATATATCAATAATCGAGATCGAAAACACATGAATACCATCATAGTCACTGGCGGCGCCGGCTTCATCGGCAGCAATTTGGTTAAAACCCTGAATGAGCAAGGTCACACCGACATCATTGTCGTAGACGATCTGGAAGACGGAACCAAATTCCGAAATATTGCCGACTGTGAAATTGCCGATTACCTGGACAAAGATGACTTCATAGAGCGAGTCCGAAAGAACCAAAAATTACCCAACAAAATAAGCGCTATTCTGCATGAAGGAGCCTGTTCTTCTACCACTGAATGGGATGGACGTTTCATGATGGAAAATAATTACGAATATTCCAAAACTCTGCTGCATTTTTGCCTGGATCACTCCATCGCTTATCTCTATGCCTCCTCTGCGTCGGTCTATGGCGCAGGCAGGGTCTTCAAGGAAGAGCGCTCATTTGAACAGCCATTGAATGTTTACGGATACTCGAAATTTCTTTTCGACCAATACGTGCGACGCTTACAGGGAAAGATGAATAGTCAGGTAGTCGGCTTTCGCTACTTTAATGTCTACGGACCACGCGAACAACACAAAGGCGGCATGTCCAGCGTTGCCTTTCACTTGAATAATCAAATTAAAGCTGGCGAAAACCCTAAACTGTTTCAGGGCTGTGATGGTTATGAGGATGGCGATCAACACCGTGACTTCGTCTATGTGTCCGATGTGGTCGATGTCAATTTGTGGTTTTTACAAAACCCTGACAAATCTGGCATTTTCAACCTGGGGACTGGCCAAAGCCAAAGCTTTAATGATGTTGCTAACGCGGTCATTCGCCATCACGACACTGGCAGTATTGAATACATTCCCTTCCCTGAAAAACTTAAAGGTCGTTACCAAAGCTTTACAGAGGCTGATATAACTGCCCTTCGAGAAGCGGGGTACGATAAGCCCTTTTTAAGTGTCGAGGAAGGTGTAAAAAGATACATGGAAATATTAAACAATTAAGTCTGGGGTTAACGGACCTAACGATGCGCATTCTGTTAGTCAAAACATCATCTCTCGGTGACGTTTTCCATGTTTTACCCGCTCTTACTGATGCTCACCGCGCCATACCAGAGTTGCAAGTAGACTGGGTGGTAGAAGAGGCATTCAAACAAATCCCTGCCTGGCATCCCGCTGTCA
>JAUWVK010000122.1 GCA_030617485.1 Gammaproteobacteria bacterium | reverse complement strand
CATGTCGCGCAAATAAACGAGGGTGTTTAATAAACGTTGGTTGTCGCGTTGATGCAAGCCTATGCTGGGTTCATCAAGCACGTACATGACGCCCACCAGACCCGCGCCGATCTGGCTGGCCAGTCGAATACGCTGAGCTTCGCCACCGGATAAGGTATCCGCGCTGCGGTTCAGTGATAAGTAGTCGAGACCCACGTTAACGAGGAAATCCAGACGTTGACTAATCTCTTTGACAATTTTGTCTGCAATTTGTCCTCGATGGCCTTCCAGCTCCATTTGTGCAAAAAACTTTTGTGCGCGGCCAACGGGTAGAGCGGTAATTTCCGGCAATCTTTTTTCGGCAACGAAAACATTGCGCGGGCCTTCAGCCAGACGCGTGCCATCACAGTCAGGACATGACCTGCTGTTGAGGTACTTGGCCAGTTCTTCGCGCACCACATTGGAGTCGGTCTCATGATAACGGCGATCCATGTTGGGCAGAATTCCTTCGAAGGGGTGAGTGCGTACGTTGGTGCTGTCACCACTTTTTTTACTTTGGTTTTTATTGGCGGAAGGGTCCCCGTATCTCTCTTTAAAATAATGAAACTCAATTTCTTCCTCGCCGCTGCCATTAAGAATGACATCGCGGATATTATCTTCCAGTTCTTCGAACGGCGTATCAATATCAAAACCATAATGTTTGGCTAGTGAACTCACCATCTGGAAATAATAGGCGTTGCGTCGATCCCAGCCACGTATAGCGCCAGCCGGTAAACTCAATTCCGGGTGGCGTACCACCCGGTCTGGATCAAAAAACTGCTTAACGCCCAGGCCGTCACATCCGCTACAGGCACCAGCCGGATTGTTAAAGGAAAACATGCGCGGTTCTAACTCTGGTAATGAATAACCACAGTGAGCACAGGCAAACTGGGCAGAAAAAACCAGTTCTTCCTTCTTGTTAGTAGAGTGGTTTGCTGAATTATCGTCATCAAAAAACGCCACGGTAGCAATACCATCAGTGAGAGCCAGAGTGGTTTCAAAAGAATCGGCCAGGCGCTGTTGCTGGTCCTGTGTGTCGCGAATTTTCAGCCGATCGACCACGGCTTCAATAGTGTGTTTTTTTCGTAAGTCCAGTTCGGGTACATCATCGAGTTCAAATAAATCTCCGTCGATGCGTGCTCGCACAAAACCTTGCGCACGGAGTTCTTTGAAAACATTCAGGTGTTCGCCTTTGCGATTACGCACAATCGGCGCCAGTAACATTATTTTGCTGCCTTCAGGCAGGGATAAAACATGATCGACCATCTGGCTAACCGTTTGGGCCTGCAGTTCGGTGCCGTGTTCCGGGCAGCGCGGGATGCCAGCGCGGGCATATAGCAGGCGCAGGTAATCGTAAATTTCGGTAATGGTACCTACTGTCGAACGCGGATTATGCGAGGTGGACTTTTGCTCGATGGAAATGGCTGGCGATAAACCTTCAATGTGATCTACATCAGGCTTTTCCATTATCGACAGGAACTGCCGCGCATAGGCTGACAGTGACTCAACGTAACGTCGTTGCCCCTCGGCATATATGGTGTCAAAGGCCAGCGATGACTTGCCTGAGCCGGATAATCCCGTGATCACGATAAGTTTACCGCGGGGAAGTTCCAGACTGATATTTTTTAGATTGTGGGTACGAGCGCCCTGAATACGAATAAAATCCATACTTGCTTTTAATACCTGATAATTACTTGAGGTTGGCCGGTCCAGCTTTTTCCGGTGGAACGCAAACCTGCTATTATACGCCGTTCCATCTTGGTGAGCCAAAACAACCAGGATTTTTTTAGAGATAGCTCCACATAAGAATCAAAGAGACCGCTCAAACGTGACAGGCAGTAATTCCACACAGACAGAATCAATCGGCATGGTGCCTGCCGAACGCCGGGCGGTATTCTCACTGGCCAGTATTTATGCCCTACGAATGATGGGGCTGTTTATGATTCTGCCGGTATTTGCCATCTATGGTGAGACCCTGGAAGGTTACACGCCTGCTTTGGTGGGTATTGCCATCGGTATCTATGGCCTGACTCAGGCCGCACTGCAAATTCCTTTTGGTATGGCTTCAGACCATTTCGGCCG
The DNA here is from genome assembly GCA_030617485.1 of Gammaproteobacteria bacterium. The sequence continues at coordinate 2,956 of JAUWVK010000122.1, read as the reverse complement.
CAAGCCAATCATTACCATCGGATTGATCATTTTTGCCATTGGCAGCGTGGTGGCCGCCATGGCTGATTCCATGTCCGGCGTGATTATTGGGCGTGCCCTGCAGGGTGCGGGCGCCATTGCGGCAGCGGTAATGGCGTTAACCGCAGACCTTACCCGTGAGGAAAATCGCCTCAGTGCCATGGCGATTATCGGTATGAGCATTGGCGCAGCCTTTGCCTTCTCATTGGTGATGGGCCCGGTGCTTAATGTCTGGATCGGGGTTGATGGCATTTTCTGGCTCACGGCCATACTGGCGATTATCGCGATAGGGGTTTTACAATTTATTGTGCCCAGGCCGGTGCATAGTCGTTTTCATCGGGACGCCATGCCCGTGGCCAGTCAGCTCAAAAAAGTCATTGCTAACAAGCAACTACTGCGGCTGGACTTCGGCATAATGACCCTGCACATGATGCTGACCGCCACTTTTGTGACGTTGCCGTTGGCCCTGCGGGACAATGCTGGTCTGGCCATCGATCACCACTGGTATGTGTATCTGCCGGTGATGCTGTTTTCCATGGCGCTGATGATACCTTTTGTGGTGATTGCCGAGAAAAAGCGCCGCATGAAAAGTATTTTCAGCGCTGCTGTATTGACCCTGGTAATCGCTGAATTGGTTTTTATGACGTTTAATCAATCACTTGCGGGCCTGGTGTTTGGTTTGTTCATTTTCTTCACAGCATTTAACATACTCGAAGCGACCTTGCCTTCACTCATAGCCAAGACAGCTGATCCGGATAACAAAGGCACTGCCATGGGTGTATATTCAAGCTCCCAGTTTATCGGGGCTTTTTTTGGTGGAGCACTGGGGGGCTGGTTATATGGTGCGGTGGGCATGGAAAGCGTTTTTGCGCTTTGTGCCGGAATGGCCGTAATATGGTTTCTGGCGGCGGTCACCATGCAAAACCCACGTTACCTCAGTAGCCACCTGGTTCGCATTGGCGATGTTAGCGAAGAACAGGCCAGGCACATGGTCGGTGAGTTGACCAGAGTGACAGGTGTTGCCGAGGCCGTGGTGATTCCGGAAGATAACGTGGCTTATCTTAAAGTGGATTTGCATGCGTTGGACAGAGAGGCGTTAAAACCATTTTCTGTGGAGGACGAACCCATCGAAAATATGTTTTCGGAACAGACAGCCGAAACTGATCGAACAGAACAAACGAATTAGCAGGGTAACTATTAGCATTGCGAACAGCAATGAGATAAAAATATTATTGAAGTAACTGGGAGGAGTCCAACATGGCACGAGGTATTAACAAGGTAATTCTAATTGGCAATTTGGGACAAGACCCTGAAGTGAAATTCATGCCCAATGGTAACGCGGTGACAAATGTAACCGTTGCTACTAGCGAAAGCTGGAAAGATAAAAATACCGGCGAACAGGTGGATAAAACCGAATGGCATCGTGTGGTGTTTTTCCGTCGACTGGCTGAAATTGCTGGTGAGTACCTGAAAAAAGGTTCCAAGGTTTATATTGAAGGTAAGTTACAGACACGCAAATGGCAGGATCAAAGCGGTAACGATCGTTACACCACTGAAATCGTTGCTAATGAAATGCAAATGTTGGACAGCCGTGGTGGTGGCGGAGGTGGGGACTTTAAGCCATCGTCAAATAAGGCTTCCAGCAACCAGTCTTCTGGTCAGTCTTCAAACCAGGCGCCCGCTGCTGCACCGGCTGGGGGTTTTGATGATTTTGATGACGACATACCTTTTTGATTCTTTAAAAACAAATAGAAAATAAAAAAGCCGGCAATGCCGGCTTTTTTGTGTTTAGTTAACGGGTATTAACGCGACTTCTCATCGATGTTTTGCTGCTGTTGTTGAAAAGTATTTTGAATCAACTGATCGACTTCTTTTGCTTTTTCGATGGTATCCGTTTTTTCTTTCAGCACGTGATCTTCAATTTTGTTATCGGAACAGCCGATGACGAACAAAAACGATGTGAGCATTAGCAGGAGTAAGGTGCGCATTTTAGGTGGAATCCCCTTCTTGGGTGATGGTATATCGAGAGTTAAGTGTAAAGCATTAAACAAGATGGCGCTCCCTAGGGGATTGCCTCGGGATCATCCATGATCCCTCACCCTCCGGGCGTACTTCGTACGGCCGAATTTGCTTCCTGCAAATTCGTCGAACCAAGGTTCGATATTCACGCTGTGAATAGCCCATAAGCAAAAAGCCCCACCCATTCGGGTAAGGCTTTGTGTTTATGGCGCTCCCTAGGGGATTCGAACCCCTGTCGCCGGCGTGAGAGGCCAGTGTCCTAACCACTAGACGAAGGGAGCGTATATGAAGGCGAACCGCAGTTCTGGCCGATAAGCTGAAGAGCGAAAAAAATGTTATTATACGCGGCCTTACAGATTGCTCAAGACACACACACTTTTGACTAAAAGCCGTTGACTGATAAAGCACTAACTCTCCCTGGGTCGCCACACGTCATTGCTCGCTCAGAGCACGTTATCTCACGTGCCAATATCAGCGAAAGTGCGCTGAAAGTACTTTATCGTCTGAATTCTTCCGGTTTCGAAGCCTATTTGGTAGGCGGTGGGGTGCGTGATCTGTTGCTGGGTCGTGAACCCAAAGACTTTGATATTGCCACTGATGCGCACCCGGAGGAAGTGGCAAGCCTGTTTCGCAACAGTCGTCTCATTGGCCGACGCTTTAAGCTGGTGCATGTGCGTTTCGGGCGTGAAATTATTGAAGTGGCCACTTTCCGCAGCGGACATGAGGCAGAAGGCACAAATGAAACTCATGCCGAAGATGGCATGATTCTGCGCGACAATGTTTACGGTAATCTGGAGGATGATGCCTGGCGCCGGGATTTCACTATCAACTCTCTTTACTACAGCGTTAATGGTTTCTCGGTGGTGGATTACACCTCGGGCATAGATGACCTTGAGGCCGGTGTTTTGCGCGTTATTGG
>JAUWVK010000114.1 GCA_030617485.1 Gammaproteobacteria bacterium | reverse complement strand
GTCGTTTCCCCGAATCTCTTGAAGATATACCTTGTCCTGCAAGCGAGGCTATCTGAATAAATCCAGTTAGTTTCGTTTAATAACCGCTTTGCTTCGTAGGTTGCCGATATATTTTTCAATCAGTTGTCCCTGTAAACCGACACGAATCTGTTCCTTAACGGAATCATAGGCGGGAGCTTCAACAGAGCGACGGTCTTCAAGTAAAATGACATGCCAGCCAAACTGTGTTTTTACTGGTTTTTTCGTATAACTGCCTTTTTTTAGTTTACTTGCTGCCGCAGAAAATTCTTTCACCATCTGATCTGTCTTGAACCAGCCCAGGTCACCACCATTCACGGCGCTCGGGCCAGTGGAATGTTTGCCCGCAAGTTTGGCAAAATCACCGTCTTTTTCGAGTTTGGCTATAATATCTTTTGCGGCTTTTTCAGTGGTTACCAATATATGGCGTGCTTTGAGCTCTTTTCCACCCAGCTCAGTTTTGCGGGATTCGTATTCTTTTTTCATGTCGTCTTCACTAACAGAAAATCGGTCAGATGAGCGGTTGATCATGGTGCTGGCGACTATGTTAATGCGCTGAAATTCTATTGCTGCCTTCATAGCCGGGGTTTTGTCGACTCCAAGCGCAACAGCGTCCTGATAAATGACGGCTCGGTTGATTAGTTCTTCAATTAACGCGGTTCTTTGCTGAGGAGATGCGCCTCTAGCAGGCAGGTTGCGTTGACTGGTATACAGCCGAAATAGGCCTTCAGTTATTTTGTAACCATTTACTTCCGCAATTATGGCGTCTGAATCGAGTTTTGCAGCCTGAGCAAATTGCAGTGTCAAGCATGCAAATAAGGCCAAGCTGGTGAAAGTAATGTTTTTGAATGTCATGTGTATTCCTTCGTGACTATTTCTTCGGAAATATAATATTTAGTTTTGTGATTCTTCCGGCGTATTCGCCTTGATGCTGAGAGCATGAATTTCAGATTTCATGGCATCACCCAGCGCATCGTAGACCATGCGATGTCTTGCTAACAAATTCTGGCCTTCGAAGGCATTGGAAATAATGATGACATTGAAATGTCCGCCACCGCCACGCGCACCGGGGTGGCCTGCATGAAGATGACTTTCATCAATAATTTCCAGTTGTTCCGGTGAAAGAGCCGCGGTGAGTTTTTCGCGGATCATGTCAATACGTTCGCTCATGTTTTGTACCTGTTTATTTTCCCGGAAAATTACTGAGGAAATACTTTTTTGAAAGGTTTGACAGTGACCTGGGCATAAATACCAGCTGTTACGTAAGGGTCAGCGTCGGCCCAGTTTTGCGCATCGGCCTGAGAGGTGAACTCGGCAACAATCAGGCTACCAGAAAAACCAGCAGGCCCTGGGTCTTCACTATCAATGGCAGGATGAGGCCCGGCAATAATCAAACGCCCTTCATTTTGTAATGCAGAAAGCCGTTCGATGTGCGCGGGTCTTGCTGCAAGACGTTTTTCAAGACTGTCTTTAACATCCTGGCTGATAATGGCGTACAACATTTACTCATCATCCTTTTCTGTGATTTTAACGGGTTCGTCCTGTATGTATCGTGTTAGATAAATGCCCTGCGCTAAAAGAAAGGCCAGCGTTAAACCCATCATGCCGAACATTTTAAAATTAACCCAGGTGTCCGTATCGTAGTTTGACATCACATAGAGATTGGCAAAACCAAGGGCGATAAAAAATATCGCCCAGGCCATGTTTAATTTTGGCCATACAAAATGGGGTAACGAAATATTGGCGCCCATCATGCGTTCAACAATGCTTTTTTTACCAATAAACTGACTACCGATAAATACAAGACCGAACAACCAGTTAATAATGGATGGTTTCCACTTGATGAATGTTTCATCCTGGAGTATCAGGGTTAAACCACCAAATACTGCTAGAAGAACCAATGTGACGATGTGCGTTTTTTCAACTTTGTGGTGCTTGAGCCAGTAAAGCCCAACCTGCAAAAAACTGGCTGCAATGGCAACTGCCGTCGCAACAAAAATGCCATGAGTTTTGTAGGCGATAAAAAACAGGATAACGGGGAAAAGATCGAAAAGGAATTTCATGTTTACTTCTTAACGGGTTGCAGGGAAAGACGTTAATTTACCACATTCTCTTAGATGAAGCTTTTAATGAAAGTTCAGAACTTCTTCCCGGTGGCTCTGGTAGAATGGGCTTATACATGGTTTGAGTTTTTCATGCCCTTATTTACACAAGAGTCCATACAATCATCATTACAAGATTCCACGCAGGATTAGATTTTGAGTTCCCACAATGAATCACCTAAGTATTGACCTTCACAGCCATTCCATTGCTTCTGACGGCACCCTGACTCCGACAGAGTTGGTTCAGCGTGCTCATGCTCAGGGTGTGAATGTGCTGGCGTTGACGGATCACGATGGCACCGGCGGGCTTGAAGAGGCTTGCCAGGAGGCTAATAAGCTTGGTCTACAGCTGGTGCCTGGAGTTGAAATCTCCATTAGCTGGAACGGGGTGACCTTTCATATTGTGGGGCTCAATATTGACCCGGAGCATGCCAGTTTACAGGCGGGTTTGAGTAAACTGAGATCATTTCGTGAGGAGCGTGCGAAAGAGATATCCCGACGTCTGGCCAAACACGGTATCGAAGGAGCTTTGGAAGGTGCGCAGGTGTTTGCCGCGGGTCAAATCATTGGCCGTACCCATTTTGCCCGTTTTCTGGTGGAACAGGGCCACGCCAAAGACATGCGCAAGGTGTTTAAGAAATTTCTGATACACAATCGCCCTGGTTATGTGCCCGGCAAGTGGGCAACTTTGGAAGAGGCGCTGTCATGGATTCATGATTCTGGTGGTCAGGCGGTGATTGCCCATCCCGCTCGATACAGTTTGAGTGCGACTCGTCTGCGGCAGTTTATGCAGGAATTCAAGGATGCTGGTGGCGAAGCTCTGGAAGTGGTTTCCGGCAGCCACTCAGCGGGCGATGTGCAGGGCATGGCTCAGTACGCCAAACGTTTTGAGTTATTAGCCTCCTGCGGCTCTGATTACCACGGTCCCGAACAGTCCTGGATTGAGCTTGGGAAACTGTCTGCGTTGCCAGACGGCTGTACACCAGTCTGGCACGACTGGGATCTGGCAGGGAAAACAGCATGAGCCAGTTTTTTCAGATTCATCCGGATAATCCGCAGCAGCGGTTAATCGGCCATGCGGTAGACATTATCAATGGCGGTGGGGTGATTGTGTATCCCACCGATTCTGGCTATGCGCTGGGTTGCCATCTTGGTGACAAGACGGCCATGGAGCGGATTCGGTCCATTCGTCAGGTGGATGACAAGCATAATTTTACCCTGGTGTGTCGGGATCTGTCAGAGCTCGCTTTGTACGCCAAAGTCGACAATACCGCGTACCGACTGATTAAAAACCATACCCCGGGGCCGTATACGTTTATCCTGAAAGCGACCAAAGAAGTGCCGCAGCGGTTGCGAAACCCCAAACGTAAAACCATTGGTCTGCGTGTGCCTGAAAATCACATTGCCATGGCTTTGTTGGGAACCCTGGGTGAACCGTTGATGAGCTCTACCCTGATTCTGCCCGGAGACGACATGCCGCTCACCGATCCTTACGATATTCGTGACACTCTGGAGCATAGCCTGGATCTGGTAATCGACGGTGGGTATTGTGGCTTTGAGCCGACCACAGTGGTGGATTTAACCGGGGAGCTGCCTGTGATTACACGGCAAGGTCTGGGTTCCTCAGAAGGCCTGGATTAAGAGTGTAGATTCACCCTTTCTCGCGCTTTCTTCGTTACTCTCTCTCCATAAAAACAGGTACAATCCGTCGATGCAAGAATTGAATACGGTGCAGGTCATTGCTATTTGGGCATTGCCGGTCCTGTTTGCCATTACCATTCATGAAGTGGCCCATGGCTGGGTGGCAAAGAAGCTGGGTGATCCTACTGCCATGATGATGGGCCGCCTGACGCTGAATCCCCTGAAACATATTGATCCCATTGGCACCGTGGTGGTGCCTCTTGCACTTGTGCTCATGGGAGGTTTTATATTTGGTTGGGCTAAACCGGTGCCGGTGACCTGGGATAATCTGAGAAACCCTAAACGAGATATGGCACTGGTGGCGCTGGCGGGGCCAATGTCTAACCTGGTGATGGCCTTTGGCTGGGCGTTGGTCATGAAGGTCGGCTTTATGCTGGGAGATGAATTCAGCTGGCTGGCCTGGCCATTGATTTACATGGGTGGGGCGGGAATAGCGATTAATGGTGTTCTCATGCTGCTTAACTTGTTGCCCGTTCCCCCGTTGGATGGTGGACGTGTGTTGGCTGGCTTGTTGCCCGGTCCCTGGGCCTGGAAGCTGAGTCGTATTGAACCCTATGGCCTGATGATCATGGTGGGTTTAATGGTGACAGGCATGCTTGGAAAAATACTGGGTCCGCCACTGCATTATTTTGAGAGTTTTATGTTTAGCCTGGCTGGCGTGAGTTAGCGACAAAAAATTAAGCAGAAAATAGCGCTGCCATTTTTGATAAATAACGGTTGATTAGTAATAGTAGAGGGAGAACAGTTTGAATTTGGTTCCAGGTCAGCACCAGCGGGTATTGTCAGGCATGCGCCCCACAGGGCGATTACATTTAGGTCACTATCATGGTGTGCTGGAAAACTGGGTGCGTCTGCAACACGAGTATGATTGTTTTTTCTTCGTGGCCGACTGGCACGCGCTGACCACGCATTACGAAGATCCTTCGGTAATCGGTGAAAGTGTCTGGGATATGGTTGTCGACTGGCTGGCGGTGGGTGTAAATCCAGGCTCTGCCAAGCTGTTTATTCAGTCACAGGTGCCAGAACATGCCGAGCTGCATTTATTGCTGTCCATGATGACCCCCATTTCCTGGCTGGAACGGGTGCCGACCTATAAAGATCAACAGGAAGCCCTGAAGGAAAAAGATCTGGCGACCTATGGTTTTCTGGGGTATCCCTTATTGCAGAGCGCCGATATTCTGGCCTATAAGGCTGGCCAGGTGCCAGTGGGCGAGGATCAGGTTGCTCATGTAGAACTCACCCGCGAAGTGGCGCGGCGCTTTAACCACCTCTATGGTCGCGAGCAGGGTTTTGAAGAAAAGGCCGAGGCTTCCGCAAAAAAAATGGGCAAGAAAAATGCCAAACTGTATAAGGAACTGCGCCGGAAATATCAGGAGCAGGGCGATCACGAGGCGTTGGGGACGGCTCGGGCATTACTGGAAAGTCAGGCCAATATCACTTTGGGTGACCGTGAACGATTGTTTGGTTATCTGGAAGGCGGCGGCAAGATTATCCTGCCAGAACCACAGGCGTTGTTGACAGAATCACCCAAAATGCCGGGTTTAGACGGCCAGAAAATGTCCAAATCCTACAGCAATACCATTCCGCTGCGTGAGGACCCCGCGGTG